>CAMJHU010000064.1 GCA_946405565.1 uncultured Clostridia bacterium | reverse complement strand
GGCGGCAACAACGTCATCGTCGTGGATGCCAACGACATCGGGGTCAACATTCTCGGCAAGCCTTCGGCTGATCTCACCGACGAATTCCTGTCCGCTATCTTCAAGGACAACCCCCTCGGTCAGGGTCACGAGCAGACCCCGCTCTGCATCGTCCGTCCGGTGAAGGACTGATTGTTTTTCTGTCATTCACAATCGCAAAAGGGAGATATCCGCCTAACAAGCACGGATATCTCCCTTTTATGGTATTTTCGTACCGGAAAAAACTCAGCCTTCTACAACCTCCAGCCCGAAAGCGCCGCACAGGGCAGCCAGATTACCCATGACCGGCTGTGACGGCACTTCATACGTCCAGCCGTCAGACGTGCGGGAGAGTTCAAACACCGCTACGCCCTCGGTATCCGGATCATCCGCCAGCAAATCCACGCGGCAGATTTCCTGTCCGTCCTTCTCGAAGGGGTCGGACACCACGTTCGCCGTAAAGACCGCGTGAGACGCGGAGGACAACCGCTTTTCTCCCTCGGCGGATACGACGGTGACACAAAATGCCACGCGGCAGATGTCCGCGTCAATCTTGTCCAGCACTGCCAGAATGCTTTCGTCCACACCGTCACCCGGCGAGCCGGTCAGACTGTCGCCGCTGTGAAAGAACGAACCTTCGGTCAGCACTGCCACTTCCGTATTGTAGAAAATCAGATCGTTGTCGCCGCGTACCTTTCCGTCAGCACCCAGCAAAAAGGCGGACAGGTCCAGATCACAGGGTGCCTTTCCCTCCGTATCCCACGAGAGCGCCGTGCGGACACACACGCTGTCAGACAAAAACCGTTTTTCAGACGTCATAATACATCATTCTCCTTTCACGCTGCCGTCACTGATAGAGTTTGACAATGGATTGCAGCCGGCTGGCTTCCGGAATCGGCTGTCCCATCGGCACAAAATCCCAGCCGTCGGCACTGCGCACGATTTCCGCCGCGATGATGCCTGTCATGCCGCTGTAATTGTCGGTCAGATTGAACCGGCACATCTGCTGACCTGTTTTCCAGTTGCGCACCTGTACAAATGCGTTATTGATCATGCCGAAATGCTGCCGCTTGGCTTTGGCGTCATAAATATTGACCGCCACCACGATCAATCCCGCAGTCGGCGGGAGCTTGGTAAAATTGATATAAATCTGTTCATCTTCGCCGCTGCCGTCGCCCGTGCGGCTGTCGCCCGTGTAGACAACGGCGTCGTTCTGACTGCGTGCTTTTCCAAAATAGATTACGTCATACGCCTTGCGATTGAGACCGCACAGAATGGCGGAGGCGTCACAGTCCACTGCCGCACTGCCCATCTGCGCACTGTCCCACCCCAGACCGACGATAATGCCGTTGACCTTGCTGCTCTGGGAAGAAAGGCTGACCCTCTCCCCTTTTCTCAGATTGACTGCCATACCGATTACAACTCCTTTTCAACTGTCAGACAAGCCGACGTTTTTTATGGATAGTATCATCACTCGATTTCTTCCATCACGCTCATATAGGCGGGACGAATGATTTTATTCATGCCGATCATTTCCTCAATACGGTGGGCGCTCCATCCCACAATGCGCGCAATAGCAAAGAGCGGTGTATAAAGTTCCATCGGAATGCCCAGCATTTCATAGACAAACCCGCTGTAAAAGTCCACATTCGGGCTCACGCCCTTATAAATATGACGCTTCTCCGCGATGAGCTTCGGCGCTTCCTCTTCGATGATATTGTAGAGGGTGATATTTTCCTGCTCGTGTTTTTCGCTTGCCAGCGCCTCCACATAGGATTTGAGAATCCGTTCACGGGGATCGGACACCGAATAGACCGCGTGTCCCATGCCGTAAATCAGACCCTTCCGGTCAAACGCCGTGCCGTCAAGAATCTTGGAAAGATAGGCACGCACTTCCTGACGGTCGGTTTTATCCCTGACGTGCGCCCGGATATCCTCCATCATCTCCATGACCTTGATGTTGGCGCCGCCGTGCTTGGGCCCTTTCAGGGAAGACATCGCCGCCGCAATGGACGAATAGGTATCCGAACCCGACGACGTAACCACACGGGTGGTAAAGGTGGAGTTGTTGCCGCCGCCGTGTTCCATATGCAGCATCAGCACTACGTCCAGCACCTTGGCTTCCAGCTTGGTGTAGGAACTGTCGGGACGCAGCATCCGCAGGATATTCTCGGCGGTGGAAAGCGCCGGAACCGGACGGTGAATGTACATACTTTCGTCATTGACAAAATGATTATAGGCATGATACCCATACACTGCCAGCATCGGAAACACCGCGATCAACTCAATGCACTGCCGAATGCAGCTCTCAAGTGTCGCCGCGTTGACCTCGTCATCGTAGGAAGCCAGCGTGAGAATGCTCTTGGTCATGGAATTCATGATATCCTTTGACGGTCCTTCCATGATAACGTTGCGTGTAAAATTCACCGGAAGCCGCTTGCATTCTCCTAATACGCGGCAGAATTCCGCCTCTTCACGCTCGCTGGGCTTCTGCCCGAATACCAGCAGATAAGCGGTTTTCTCAAATCCGAATTCATCTTCCCCCAACGCCTCGATCAGCGTGTGAACATTGTAGCCGCGATACCACAGTTCGCCATCGCACGGACGGTTTTCCCCGTCAATATTCTTGAAGGAAACAATTTTGGAGATATTGGTCAGACCTGCCAGAACGCCCTTTCCCTTTTCGTCACGCAAACCGCGGTTGACCCCGTATTCGCTGAACAGTACGTCCGAAATCGTATCGTTTGCGATACACAAACCTTTTTTTTCCGCCGCATATTGTCTCAGTTGCTTCTCTGTCATAAATGCCTCCTGTTTTCTGAATTTATAATTATGCAATGCAATGCATTCTACTTCTTTGTATATTATATCATAATTTTCATAACCATGTCAACCCATCTCCCATACGACACTTTTGCAGATTTGTCTGAATTTAGAAAGATTTACCAAAATCTCATAGATTATTCATTCATCATTCATATATCAGCCGGTCGAAATGACAAAAAACCCGACCCCGCCGTGATATACGGTCGGAATCGAGTTTTTTACGAAAACCTTTGAATGAATAAAACCTAACGCTTTACGGATTTCTTTTCGTCTTTGGGCGCCGCGAGTTTCACAATGCACTTGCGGATCAGATCGACCGGGATAATCGTGAATGCCAGCAGCAGCACGATCGCCCACTGGGAAACCGTCATGCCGTGGCAACGGAAGATTTCGCCGCCGAAGTAAGTCAGCGCCACCTGTACCACGGTAATCAGCGCCATGATCTTCAGGAAATTCTTGTTTCTGCCGATATTGTCGAAGAGATTGAGTTCCTCGGTACGGGCATTAAAGGCATTGAAGACCGCCGCGAAGATAAAGAAGGCAAAGTAACCGGTCAGATGGTTTTCGGAGAGCATTCCCTCCGGCGTTCTCGCCCATTCGGGGAACCACTTGTCCCCCATCAGCAGGAAGATCAGGCTCATGATGACCGTATAGCCCGCTCCCGTGAGAATCGATGACCACATGGTGCCGCTGATGATGCTTTCGTCGCGCTTCTTGGGTTTCTCCTTCATGAAGCGACGGAGCGCCGGTTCGCCGCCGAATGCCAGTGCCGCGAGCGTATCCATGACGAGGTTGACCCACAGAATCTGGGTGACGGAGAGGGGATTGTCAAGCTGGAGCAGCGGGCAGATGAACGAAATCAGCACGGCTGCCACATTGATCGTGAGCTGGAAGACAATGAACTTGCGGATGCTGTTGAATATCGTGCGTCCGTAGAGAATCGCCTTGTCGATGGAGAGGAAGTTATCGTCGAGAATCACGATATCGCCCGCTTCCTTGGCAACTTCGGTGCCGCCGCCCATCGCAAAGCCCACGTCCGCCTTTTTCAGCGCGGGCGAATCGTTCACTCCGTCGCCCGTCATACCCACCACCAGATTGCGCTCCTGGGCAATGCGCACGAGGCGGCTCTTATCGGAGGGCAGCGCGCGGGCAATCACGCGGATTTTGCGGATTTGCTTGCGAATCTGTCTGTCGGTCATGCCGGCAAGCTCGTCGGAGGTATAGACCAGATCGGTGTCCTTGCGGAGAATACCCGCGTCCTTGGCGATTGCCACGGCGGTTTCCTTGCGGTCGCCGGTGATCATGACTACCTGCACGCCCGCGCGGCGCACTTCCTTAATCGCCTTGATGGATTCGGGACGCACTTCGTCGCGGATGCCCACAAAGCCCACCAGCGTCCAATCATCTTCCGGCAGACTGCCGTCCGCAATGGCGCTGTCCGACGTGGCAAACGCCAGCACGCGGATGGCGCGTTCCGCCAGTTCATCCATTTTGGCGTCAATGGCAGCCGCGTGAGTCAGAGGCTTGCGGGTGCCGTCGGTATCGTAATAGTACTTGCACTTTTTCAGCATTTTTTCCGGCGCGCCCTTGATGAGGGTGATGTTGTAATCTCCCTCCACAGTGGAAGCGGAATATTTATTCGTGCTGTTGAAAGGAATGCTGTTCACCTTCGGCGCGCGGAAGGTCTTGTCGGTGCCCACACCGAAGCCCAGCACGGCGCGTTCCGTTGCGTTGCCGCCCACGATTTTACGATTGGCTCCCTCGCCTGACACCACCGAATCGGTGTTGTTCTTGATGCTCAGCGTAATGAGGTTGCCCAGTTCGTCGGGAATATCGCTGATGTGCTTGAATTCCTTCAGGTCGCCGTTGATAAAGGTGACAACCTCCAGCTTGCCCTTGGTAATGGTGCCGGTCTTGTCGCTGAACAGAATGTTCAGACTGCCGGCAGTCTCGATACCCACGATTTTACGCACCAGCACGTTGTCCTTGAGCATTTTGTTCATGTTCATCGCCGATACCAGCGCCACCATCAGTGGCAAACCTTCCGGCACCGCCATGACAATGATAATGACCGCAAACATCACGGCATTCACGATGTCATGCACCACATCACCTGTACGGTGAAAATACGCTCCGATTTTCGCGCCGTTGAATTGATTCATCACAAACAAGCGCTGGAACAGATACGCTACCGCAATCAACGCGCCGCCAATATAGCCGAATTTGCTGATGCCGTTCGCGAGCGCCGAGAGCTTGACCTGCAGAGGCGACTGTCTGTCGTCGTCGGCTTGCAGTTCGCTGGCAATCTTACCATAGACAGAGCTGTCGCCCACGACCGTGACCCGCATGACGCCGTTGCCCGAACATACCACCGCGCCGCGGAACACCTTGTACACATTGAGGAAATCCATCGGCTCGTCGGGCTCCACATACCCTTCGGGAATCGCGACCTTGCGGGCTTCCTGACTTTCGCCGTTGAGCACCGACTGATCAACCTTGATATCGCCGTCGATCATCAGACCGTCGGCGGGAATCTTGTCGCCCGACTGGAGCAGAATGCAGTCGCCCACGACCAGATCATTGATCGCCACTTCCACGATTTCGCCGTTGCGGTAAACCTTGCACATAATGCGCGAGGCTTCCTCCTGGAGCTTTTTGAAGGCATTTTCGTTGTTGTACTCGGAATACGTCGAGACCAGCGTCGCAATCAGAATGGCTGCCGCGATGCCCACCGGCTCATAGAATTCCGCGTAACCGAGAACCACCAGCACCACGTTCACAATGAGCGCGAAGCAGAGGATTTTGATCATCGGATCCCCGAAATTGCCCAGCAGCTTTTGCCAAAAGGTTTCGCCCGGCTGCTCGGTCATGCTGTTGTCGCCGTATTTTGCTTTTGACGCGGCGACTTCAGCGTCTGTCAAGCCTTTGATTTTCATTAAGATACCTCCTGATACCTGAATCAATATTTCTATAAAAATCATTTGTCAGTTATTAAGGTTCATATGAACTTTTCATACTGGCATATGACATTTATATATTGCCATTATACCCCGATTTTTTTCATTTGTCAAGCGTATTTCGTAAAAATCAGGCATTCAATACCCCAAAACGCCTTCTATGGATTCGTCCTGATTCACCCATTCCTGCACGTCAATCTTGCGGAATTCATCCTCATCGTCCCGGATATACACATACGCAATGCCGGCATTGATAATCATGCGCTTGCACATCGAACAGCAGTTGCCGTTTTTGACATATTCTCCGGTCTTCACATCCTGCCCCACCAGAAAGAGGGAGCTGCCGATCATTTCGTTGCGGGAAGCACTGATAATGGCGTTCTGTTCCGCGTGTACGCTGCGGCAGAGTTCATACCGTTCTCCGCGCGGAATGCGCAGTTCCTCCCGGATACACCGTCCCAGGTCGGTACAGTTGATTCTTCCCCGCGGCGCTCCCACATAACCCGTGGAAATCACCTCGTCATTCTTGACGATGACCGCGCCATACCGGCGGCGCAGACAGGTTCCCCGCTGCGACACCATTTCCGCCAGATCCAGATAGTAATTGATTTTGTCCCGTCGTTCCATTTTGTGAAAAATCCTCCTTGTCGTATGCTGTCGAATGCTTGTACAATGGGTCGAACGTCTGCACTGTCTCCAGATTCTCCGCCTGCCGTGGGCAATTTGTCTGTGATTCTGCACATTGACAAAACATTAACGATGCTTTATACTATTGCTGCCGGTTGGGGAACCGGATGCAACCGCTTCCGTTTTGATCCTGTGATTCTTGGAAGGAGTCATCATTATGTTTGAGAAAAAAATTCAGTTTAATGCTGTCAATGAAATTAAAGAATTTGTCAATCTCACCACCAAGCAGCCTTTTGATATCGACCTCATCGCGGGACGTTATGTGGCGGACGCGAAGTCGATTCTCTCGGTCTTCGGGCTGGATCTGGGCAGTGAAGTCACGCTCGGCATTCACGCCACCGAAGCAGAAGCGCAGGAATACCTTGCGCAGATTGAGAAATTTCTTGTCTGAACCAAAGAGCTGCCACGCCCCGTATTGCCGCCCGTTGCGAAAGTCTTCGCCTCGGGCGGCTTTTTTTGCAGGCGGCTGCTGTTCCGATCATGAAAGCGGTTCGGATTCGGTCTCCGGCGCGTCGGCAATAAAATATTCCCGGTCATATTCGTCATCATCGTCCTCTTTCGGCAGCGGGAGGGTCTGATAAACCTCCACCTTGCGGGCGGCTGTCCAGATCTGCGGGTGAACGCGAACCGAATAACCGCAGCCCGGCGCCATCGTCCATTCCGCCATACTCGCTTCGGGCAGTCCGTACTGGGCAAGAACGGTGGAAATCACGCCGCCGTGCGCCACGATCACCACCGACGGGATGCCGGTTTTCATCATGGCTTCCACCACCTTTTCAAACGCCTGACAGACCCGGCGACCGAAGTCGGCGCCCGATTCTCCCGCCGGCGGGGCGGTCATACCGTCCGCCGCCAGCCACTCGGCAAAATCCTGATTATCCTTCAGATCCTCGGCAGTGAGCCCTTCAAATTCGCCGAAATCGCACTCCCGGAACGCGTCGATTTCGAGCGGATGCGCCTGCGGATAAATGAGCGAAAGCGTCTGTTTGCAGCGCTGCATCGGACTGGTAAAATACGCCGCCGCTCCCGGATATACATATGCCGCGTCGAGCTTTTGAATTTCCGTCACACCAATGTCATTCAGCGGCAAATCTTTACTGCCAATGTACTGACCGTTGACATTTCCATCAGTTATTCCGTGTCGGATAAAATGGATTTGGTAAGTTTTCATAAAACTGCCTCCGAATGACTAATTGTTATGATTTTCACTTGAAATAACAAGCGGTTTATGATATCATTAATAGTATTCCGCGTCAAGATAGGGAAGGTTTGTTTTTCTTCTGTCGCTATCTATTATAGCGTTTTTCCTGACCATAATCAAGTGTTTTTCTTGCGTATCTTTCCATGGTTCTGTTCTTTCTTTCATTTTATTGTGATATCATAACTCCGTCATCGAGGTGAAATTTGCTTTGAACGACAGTTTTCCGAGAATTATCACCCTGCTCAGAAATGAGCGCAAACTGACACAAAAAGAAGCAGCCGACGCGCTGGATATCTCTCAGGCGCTGCTCTCCCATTATGAACGGGGCGCACGGGAATGCGGATTGGATTTTCTGATCAGAATCGCGGATTTCTATGACGTTTCCTGCGACTACCTGCTGGGACGTACTTCCGAACGCAACGGCGCCCGCCTCACGGTCAGCGATATCCCCGAACCGGAAGACGCGATGGACAATCAGTACAAAGGCTCCACTCTCCCGATTCTTCACAAAAAACTCATCGC
>CAMJHU010000063.1 GCA_946405565.1 uncultured Clostridia bacterium | reverse complement strand
AATTGTAATTACTCAGCCTTTCTCTTCTTGTAAGCAACGAAACCGGTTGCGCCCAGAGCAGCAGCTGCGAGCAGAGCTACAGGAACAGCGGAGAAGTCGCCGGTAGAGGGGTTGGAAGCGTCAGCGCCAGTGGAAGCAACGCCGTCACCGAGGGTGATGACATAGGGGCTGAAGCTGTCGGACCAGAAGGTAACCTTGTTGCCCTTCACGTCAACATTCTTCACCTTCGTAGCCTTGCACCAGCCTTCGATGTGGTAAACCTTAACACCGAACTTGCTGAGGTCAGCGCTGTCCTTCACGCCGGAAAGCTCAATGGTGGTTCTGGCAGTCTTGCCGGAATAGAGAGCGGTGTTGTCGGGCAGAACAACGTCATAAACCCAAGTCTTGGTCTCGTCAACAGGAGCGCCGGCTACGTTAGCTGCATGGGTGTAGAAGTCATCCATACCAACACCGGTATCGCCCTTCTTCTTCTGAGTGTATTTGCCCTGAAGTTCCTTGTCTTCCTTAGTGGACTTGTCATAGCCGTTCTTGCCGTCAGCATTGTACTGCTTGTCGAGCTCAGCCATGCGATCCTTTTCCTTCTGAGCAGCGTCGCCGCCGTTCTTGGCATCTTCGATAGCCTTCAGGTTCTTAGCGATGGTCTCATCATCGGTATCGGTTCTACCAACGGTGGAGAATGTCAGCGTAACGCCAGTATCAGCCTCAGTCTCACTGTAGGTGTAGAGCTTATCGTCCTTGACAACAGCATCCTTCTTTGCGGGATCGTCGCCCTGCTTCCAGAAATCACCATCATCACTGGTATCGCTACCTTCAGCCCAGCCAAAGAAAGTCTTGGTAGCAGTGTTGTCGAACTTCTTCAAACCGAGGTCGCCGAACTTAATGGTGTAGGTGGTACCCTTCACAGCCTCACACTTAGACTGATTCTCGCCCAGCTTTGCATATTCGTCAAGGGAAACGTCAGCGCCTGCAGCGAATTGAGAATCAATTGCTTCCTTTGCCTTGTAGCCGATGATCTGATCCTTGTTTTCCTTCAAATCCTTCTTGGTCAGGCTAACGGTCGCAACGCTCTTTTCAGGCCATACGCCGGTGGTCTCATCGGAATAAGAAATATCCTTCGCGAAAGCGGTCATGCTAGCCATAGAGATGGTCATAGCAGCTACGAGAGCAAGAGCAAGTGTCTTTTTCATAAAGAATCAATCCTCCAAATAATTAGATAAAAGGTTTATAATTTGTGACCCCGGCTCGCGACAATCAAAACGAGCCGCACGTCAAATTATACTGGGCTTACCAAACAACCTCATGATCTTCGCCCCCACCAGATCGGCATCGTGTTTTTGACCAGTTTCCGTGGGAATCATGTATTGTTTATGTCAGAATTATACCACCGCAATTTGCGGTTGTCAAGTACTTTTTCAAAAAAAAACTAAATTTTTTTCAAAAATCCTTCACCTAACAGAAAAGATTCCCGAATTTGTCTTTTTATTTGCCGTTTTTGATTTGTAACGCAGCAGAATCTCTTCTTGTTTTCATCACAAACCTCACAATTCCGCAACGTTTTCCACATCTTCTTGAATTTCCGTCATTTATAAAATTTTCTGAATCGTTGAAATTAATGCGATATGCAGTGAAAGCACGGTTTTCCTTGACTATTTTTCTTCTGTATGCTAGGATATTTTTGTAAACTTGTTTTTTGTAATAATGTTAACCGCATAATGCGGTTTCCGCTATAAAAACATCTCCCACCGCCCATCTTGATGGATAAGCGGTGGGAGACTTCATGGAAACAGCGCCGACGGTTACGCGTCAGCGGTCTGCATAAACCGTCGAGCTTCCTCTTCGGTAAGCCCATACTGCGTCATGATTTCGTTCCGGATTACATCCTCCTCAAGAGAGAATTTCCGCAATGCGTCAATCATGCGATAGATACCTTCCTCACGACCTTCCAGCCTGCCCTGCTCGCGACCTTCCAATCGACCCTGCTCGCGACCTTCCAGCCGACCTTTTTGTTCAATCTGCTGCAATGCCAGACACATATCTACTGTTTTCGCTCCTTTCGGTATTTCAATATGGGAATTTGTAAGCACATTCAGCATGACCGTCGTTTCCGTACTGAGCGCCTTAAACCTCTGGTCACGCCGCACCGTCTCACTGAGTTTTTCTCCATCCTGCTTATACTTGATATACAGCATAACCTCCCGCAGTTCCGACGCCATATACGCCAATAATTCCTCCGATACGGCATAGGGACTGATCAGGTGTATTTTATAATCCTGTACAAACGGTTTCAGTGCATCATCCGTGTCGGTGAGCATATCAGAAAGACTCATCGGTCCGTCCCACTGCTTATCGCCAAAATATACCACCAGCGTAATCACCGGCTTAACCCTGTCATTCTTGCCGAATCCGGAAAGATATTCTCCCTGCCGGTCGTTAGCGTGGGTTTCGTCATCATCGACGCGCAGAGCCTCTTCCGCGTCCTTTACCTGATTTTCATACTGAATCGCATCATACAGCATATTCTTTACAGGCATGGCATAGTGAATATGAGACTGATTCTCAACGCCCAGCACTACATAGGAGACTTTGCCGTCCGTCATACAGACCCATTCCTTCATCACATCACGGTATTTCTGTATCGAAGCCTTTGCCTTCGCGCCCTGCGCCGCCGGTTCCACGTATTCCGCGTACGGCGCGGCAATCGCCGTCGTATCCATCTCCCGCAAGTCCTCCGGCTTGATCATCGGTCTGCCTCCGTAAATCAGGCAGTTAAACGCGTCGGCAAAGACATCGGGTCTGCTCATAAACCGTTTGGTAAGACTGTCCTTTTCGCCCATCGGTCATTCCCCTCTTTCCTTTTTTCATTATAGCACCATTCCGTTTAAATTGCAATCCTCTTCTCATAAAGCATCGTTACGTGAAGATTTTGTGGTGGTTTGCGTGAAGATTTTGTGGTGGTTTGTTATTCTTTTTTTGATATTTCTCTTGACATTCCTCTTGTCAAATGCTATAATTTTTACATGAGTGAGAATTGTTTTTTATCCTCTATATATCAGAAATAATCATAAGGAGGTTTGTTCGGATGAAATCCAAGAGAATCGCCGCGTTTGCCGCTTCCCTGCTGATGGCGTTTTCCGTGGCTGCCACACCGGTTTTTGCCGCTGAGTGGAGCAAGACCATGATCCGGGAGACCAAGTCCGTTTCGGACGACGGCACCAAGATCACCAGATGTGAAGTTATCAAGTTTGACTATTCTTATTATACCACGCGCGATGCCTCCGCCGACAGCAAAGTGACCGATTCCTATATCTATAAAAAAGCTACAGAAGCTGCCAGCGAGGAAGTCATTCCCGGTGAAAACGGTAAAAAGGCTGTGGAAGTCTCTCTGAAATTCACCAAAGAAGAGCTTGCCGCGTTCGCTGCCAGCGGCGTAACAGTCCGGCTCAAGAATCTGACACTTCCCAGTAATCTCAAGGACGCTGACGCCGTACTCGCAGGCTGGGCATCGGTTAAAAACGACAAAGTGTTTGAATCGCAGGCAAAAGCCGAAAAAGCCAAATGTTTCCTGCGTCCCGATGATGAAATCATCGACCTCTTCACCCGCAGCAAAGGCTGTACGCTTTATCCTGTGTTCCGCGCCAAAACCCAGAAGGAACAAAAGGCTGACGCACTGGTGGAACAGAAAGCTGAAAAGATTGCTGTGGATAAAGACGGCAACGAAATCTCATCCGCTAAAGTGAGCGTCAATATCAAGGCGCTCGCACAGAAAGAGGTTGCCGGCGCGCTGAAAGCTTCCGGCGCGGATGCCTCCGCCGCGGCACTGTATGATATCACCGTCACGGATACCAACGGCGACGATGTAACGATTATAAAAGGCAAAACCGTTACGGTACGGCTTGACCGTCCCAAGATTGACGGCAACGTCAATTTCCGTCTGTATCACATCGATGGCAGCAAAGCCGAAGAAATGGAAATCACCGTGAGTGATGACGCGATTACCTTTGAAAGCAGCGAGTTCAGCCCTTATGTGTTGACGTGGAAAATTTCTTCCGGTGTTTCTGACGGCAGCAACCCCGCCACGGGCGATGACTTCAATGTCGTACCGATTCTGATTATCGGCGGTCTGGCACTTGTCGCGGGCGTCGTGGTTATTATACTTCGCAAAGGAAAATCCTCCGGCGATGACGACGAACAGGAATAAATATTTTTTCTTATCTCTCTAAATAATACAGCAACCCCCGATGTTAAGTTTAACATCGGGGGTTGCTTCTGTGTATGATAAAGGAGAACTGGACTTTGGACATTACACATTGATTTCCACTTTGACGCCCAGCTCGTCACGATAGGTTTCCAGCACGGGATTTACACACGCGGTCAGGAATTCCGTCACCTGTTCGGGGCTGCGCCCGACATACTTTGCGGGGTCAAGAATAGCATTAAGTTCCTCCAGCGTCACACCGAACATCGGGTCATTGGCAATTCTCTCGAGCAGGTCGTTCTCCTTACCCTCCACCTTGACCATCCGACCCGCTTCCATGGAATGCACACGGATACGCTCATGCAGTTCCTGACGGTTGCCGCCGCGCTTGACCGCGTCCATCATGATATTCTCGGTTGCCATAAAGGGCAGTTCCTTCATGAGGCGCTGATGAATGACCTTGGGATACACCACCAGACCGTCCACGACGTTCAGGTACAGGCTGAGAATGCCGTCCACCGCGAGAAACGCTTCAGGAACACTGATACGCTTGTTGGCGCTGTCGTCGAGCGTGCGCTCAAACCACTGGGTAGCCGCGGTAATCGCGGGATTCATCGCGTCCGCCATGACATAGCGGGCAAGAGAGGCAATGCGCTCACTGCGCATGGGATTGCGCTTGTACGCCATCGCGGACGAACCGATCTGCCCCTTCTCAAAGGGTTCCTCAATCTCTTTGAGGTGCTGGAGCAGGCGGATATCATTGGAAAACTTGGTGGCGGACTGGGCAATACCGGACAGCACGTTGAGAATGCGGCTGTCGAGCTTGCGGGTATAGGTCTGACCCGAAACCGCGAAGCACCCGCTGTATCCCATCTTCTGGGCAATGCGCGCGTCGAGTGCGCGGCACTTCTCATGGTCGCCGTCGAACAGTTCAAGAAAGCTCGCCTGTGTCCCGGTGGTACCCTTGCAGCCCAGCAGCTTGGCGCCGTCCAGCAGGTAATTCACGTCGTCGAGGTCGATGAGCAGGTCCTGAAGCCAGAGGGCGGCGCGCTTGCCCACTGTCGTGGGCTGCGCCGGCTGGAAATGGGTAAACGCCAGCGTGGGCAGTGATTTGTATTCATCGGCAAACTTCGCCAGCTCGGCAATGACGTTGACCAGCTTTTGGCGCACCAGTTTCAGCGCTTCGGTCATGATAATCACATCGGTATTGTCGCCCACATAGCAGGAGGTCGCGCCGAGATGGATAATGCCCGCCGCCTTGGGACACTGCTGTCCGTAGGCATAGACGTGGCTCATCACATCGTGCCGCACTTCCTTCTCCCGCGCCTGCGCCACCTCATAATTGATGTCGTCGGCGTGGGCTTTGAGTTCCGCGATCTGCTCGTCGGTGATATCCAGACCCAGTTCCTGCTCGGTCTCGGCGAGCGCGATCCACAGTCTGCGCCATGTGCGGAATTTCATATCGGGCGAAAAGAGGTATTGCATTTCCTTCCCGGCATAGCGGGAACCAAGCGGGGTTTCATAAATATCTTTCAAAGCATTCAGTCCTTTATGAATATTTTAAGCTATATAAAATTACATGATTTTATCGTCCTTGCCCATGTGATGGGTCACGATACCGTCGGGATAACGTCCGTCGAAACAGGCGGTGCAGAGCGGGAATTTTTTGCCGCAGAGCAGCTTGCCGATCGCGTCGAGTTCCAGAAAGTCGAGCGAATCGGCTTCGATCAACTGAGCGATTTCGTCGATAGAGTGCTGGTTGGCAATCAGGTCTTTGGCAGAGGGAATATCCACACCGTAGAAACAGGGATTGCGGAACGCGGGCGAGCTGATACGGACGTGTACTTCGCTTGCGCCTGCCTCGCGCAGCATATTCACAATGCGGTGCATCGTCGTACCGCGCACAATGGAATCGTCCAGCATGACCACCCGCCGTCCGTTGACAATCGAGCGGAGCGCGTTGAGCTTGAGCCGCACGGCGTTGGTGCGCTGTCCCTGATCCGGCTTGATAAAGGTGCGCCCGATATAGCTGTTCTTCACAATGCCCTTGGCATAGGGAATGCCGGATTCCTCCGCGTATCCGATCGCCGCGTCGATACCCGATTCCGGCACGCCGATGACGATGTCCGCCTTGACCGGCTTCTGCTTGGCGAGCTGCCGTCCCGCCTGCCGCCGGGAATCGTAGACCGACACGCCGTCAATCACCGAATCGGTGCGGGCAAAATAGATGTATTCAAAGATGCAGTGGGCGATATCCTTGGTGCAGAGCGAACGGTCGCTGTGAATGCCGTTCTGGTCGCAGGTGATGATCTCGCCGGGATCGACGTCCCGCATGAACTCCGCTCCCACCGCGTCGAGTGCGCAGGTTTCACTGGCAAATACAATATCGTTGTCAATTTTGCCCATGCACAGCGGACGGAACCCCTTGGGATCACGCGCCGCAATGAGCTTGCGGGGACTCATCACCAGCAGCGAATACGCGCCGTGCAGCTTTTGCATAGCCGCTTTGACCGATTCCTCCACCGAATGATAATTCAGACGCTCCCGCGCGACCGTGTAGGCGATGACCTCCGAGTCGATAGTGGTCTGAAAAATCGCGCCGCGCTCTTCCAGTTCGCTGCGCAGCTCGTGGGCATTGGTGAGATTGCCGTTGTGCGCCAATCCAAGGGTACCCTTGACATACCGCATGACCAGCGGCTGGCTGTTTTCACGCACCGAACCGCCCGCCGTGGAATAACGCACATGACCGATGGCAGCTTGTCCTTTCAATCCGTTGAGAATCTCCCGGTTGAAGACCTCGCTCACCAGTCCCATATCCTTGTGATAGGAAAACACACCCCTGTCGCTCACGGCAATGCCGCAGCTCTCCTGACCGCGGTGCTGCAGCGCAACCAATCCGTGATAGACCGTCTGCGCTACCGCCAGCTCCCCGGAATAGGAATAGACCCCGAACACGCCGCATTCCTCATGCAGCTTGGCGCGTTCCAGTTCGCTCAGTTCCACGCCGCAGCCGGAACAGCCCTGACAATCCGCCTCACCGTCCTGACAGTGATGAATAGAATGATTAGCCATTTCTGTTGTTTCCATTATCCTCTTCCTTTGCGTGACGATTTTGTAATGTGTCGATAGAATGGCGTATCCATAATAATCTGAGATTCTTATATTATATAAGATTTGCGGACAAATGTCAAACCGTTGCCGCCTCATCCGGCGACTATTTTATGAAGGAAGATTGACCGGATTATTATGCAATATGGATAAAAGCAACCACAAAAAGCAGGACGGATGCCGCAGAGGTTTCTGCGATGTCCGTCCTGCCGGAATGCTGTTTTTTTTTGGTGGCTTTGTCGGAATTCGCCCTGCCCTGTTGGTTGTCTTGGCTCGTCTCGCTCGCGCCGCTAAAGCGTCGCGTTGGTGTTCGCCTTGCCCTGTTGGTTGTCTTGGCTCGATTCGCTCGGCAGCACGTTGTGCTGCCTTGTGGGACGCTGTCCCACTCCCTGCCGGTGGCTCTGCCCCCGGACCCCTGCCAAAGGGACTCGTCCCTTTGGAATCCCCGCCGCTGCGCGGCTAATTGGCTTCGCCTTTTTAGTCGAGATGCAGTCTCTTGAAGACCTCGGCGTAGGCTTCTTCCACACCGCCCATATCACGGCGGAATCTATCCTTATCCAGCTTCTGATGGGTTTCGATATCCCACAGACGGCAGGTGTCGGGCGAAATCTCGTCCGCCAGAAGGATGTCGCCGTGGAAGCGTCCGAATTCAATCTTGAAGTCGATCAGCTCAATACCGATGGTCTTGAAGAACTCGATCAGCACTTCATTGACTTTATACGCCATCTCGGCGATCTGATCCAGCTCTTCCTGCGTCGCGGCGCCAATCGCCAGAATCTGGCTGTCGTTGATCATCGGGTCGCCGAGTGCGTCGTCCTTGAGGCAGTATTCCAGCGTGGGATTCCTGAGCTTGGTGCCCTCTTCCACGCCGAAGCGCTTGGAAAAGCTGCCAGCTGCCGTGTTGCGGATAATGACCTCCAGCGGAACGATCTGCACCTTCTTGACCAGCGTCTCGCGGTCGCTGAGCTC
>CAMJHU010000062.1 GCA_946405565.1 uncultured Clostridia bacterium | reverse complement strand
CTGAAACTGGGCGTCAATCGATTTATTAACATTGCGCAGATCATCGGTATTGTCAGCGGCGTAGTGATTCTCTTGATGCTGATCATAGAAGCGATAAAAAAAGATCGGTTTCGTTTGGGACACTTTTTTTCCTTTCTGATTCTCCTGGAGTGTATCGCGTTTGGTGTGTTGGCAGAATACCGTGTGGGCAAGGGCAATTATATCAGCAAACACCTGATGATGCTGGGTGCTATGGTATTTTTGAGTGCGATGGTGGTACATTATGCCAAATATGTACGAATTTCAGAACCGGGAAAAACAGCTGCCAATAAAAAAACCCGCACATAAAGGCGCGGGTATGACTCATCCCAATCAGGCGGCGGGCTGCACGCTTTCAGAAGCGTCAGCCCGCCGCTATTTTTTAAGAGCCTGTTCAGATTCTCCGCGTATGCGGATTGCGCCGTCAGATTTTTCGCCAGATGAAGCCAAAACCGCAGGCAATACTTTGTGTGATTAACTAGGAAACATTCGTTTCCTTGGATTTTGGCAAAATATGGCGGAAAATATGCAAGCAAGACGCGTGCGGAGAGATTCTGAACAGGCTCTAACGATTATGAATCGCTTTCACCGTAATACAGCGTATTGTGATCCGTGTCAAAGATGGCAATCGAGTAATTGAGATAGTCTCTCGAAACAGGTGCGTCCTTATCGTCCGAGAGGGTGCTGCCACGGTCAATAAAGAGATAATATCCATTCTTGACACGCGGCATCAGGGGATGGTCCCAATCGTTGTCACGAACCAGAGAAGGGGAGTAGTAATAATATTCTTTTTCCAGACCGTAAATTTCCGCCGTATATTCATCGGGAAGCGGGAGTTCATGCCACTGATCGCTGCTTTTGATAATTCGGAGCGCTTCCACGGCGTTTACTTGGGAAAATTGAAGTGTGTAGAGGGAGGTGCCGTCGCCGTGGAACCCGCCGTGAGAATCATAGCTGTCCACCATCTCTCCCTGCGAGCAGTCAAAACCCATCTTATCCGAAAGCGATTGCTTCCATATTGCCTCCACATCCCCGCAGCTTGCCAGTCCTATTAAAAGGCATATGCTCAAGCAACAAAGGAACAGTCTTTTTTTCATGATCAAAACCCCGTTTCACAGTAAAAATCCGACATAGATGCTTATGCTGTCATTATAATCCTGTTGGGATGGTTTGTCAAGTGCGATTTATTAAAAAACGATAAATATTTATCGAATCAAATGATTGGTCCGGATTATAAAAGCGTGGTCTGTTCCCCCTGCTGCTCATCACTGATGACGCCGGCAGCGGGAAGGTGGCGGGGACGGAATTTCTTTTCATTCTCAGGTCTGACCATGCCGGGGGAAAAGATCACCATATCGCTGATCACGGCGTTGCGCCGCAGCGTCATCACCTGATTGCCCTGTGCGGTGCGGGTTTTGGCGGGGATTTCGGAGGAAGAAAAAATCAGCAGCTTATCGGCGGAGGAGCGCAGCAGCAGATCACAGTCCTCGGCAATCCACAGCGCTTTGATCAGCGGAGATTTGTCACTGTAAGCGGCAAGCAGTTTTTTACGGTTGGTTTTAGTAGCGTATGTGGTAAGTTCGGTTTTTGCCACCTTGCCGTTTTCATAGGCAAAAAGCACATAGCCGCTGTAATCCGTGGTCAGAATCGCATACAGGATATGCTCGTCTTCTTCCATACTCAGCACGGCAGGGATATATTCGCCCAGAACGCTTGCTTTGGTATCGCTGAAATCACTGACCTTGGCTTTATACACCCGGCATTGATCCGTGATGAAGAGCAGCTCCGCCAGATTGCGTGTTTCAAAGGTCTGTACGATTTCATCGCCCTCTTTCAGTTTTTGGTCGCTGCTCATGCGGAGCGACTGCGGACTGATTTTTTTGATGTAGCCTTCCTTTGTAATAAAAAGGTGAACCGCGTAATCCGGCACCAGAGAAATATCATCGATGGCGGTTTCTTCCACATCATAGAGAATCATACTGCGGCGGGGCTGGCCGTATTTCTTGGAGACGGTTTTGAGCTCGTCAATGATAATTTTCCGGACGCGCTTGGGAGAAGCCAGAATTTCTTCCAGATCGGCAATATCGGCGCGAAGAGCTTCAATATCCTCCGTGCGTTTGAGAATATATTCGCGATTGATATGGCGCAGCTTGATTTCAGCGACATATTCCGCCTGGACTTCGTCGATATCGAACCCCTTCATGAGATGGGGAACAACTTCCGCTTCCTCTTCCGTCTCGCGGATGATTCTGATAGCCTTGTCAATGTCCAGCAGAATCTTTTGCAGACCTTCCAGCAGATGGAGACGTTCTTTTTTCTTGTCGAGAATAAAGCGGGTGCGGCGTTCCACGCAATTCATACGGAACCTGATCCACTCGTCCAGAATTCCGTCTACGCCCAGTACCCGAGGAGCGCCATGAATCAGCACATTGAAATTACAGGCGAAGCTATCCTCCAGCGAAGTGAATTTATAGAGCTTCTGCATGAGTTTGTCGGGGTCGGTGCCGCGTTTGAGGTCCATCGTAATGCGCAGACCGTGCAAACCCTGTTCGTCACGGATATCGGATATTTCCTTGATCTTGCCTGCCTTCACCAATTCGATGATTTTTTCGATGATCTGTTCACAGGTGGTAGTGGGGGGGATCTGGGTCACGTCAATGCAGTTGGCGTCGCGATCGTAGGAATAGCGGGCGCGGACTTTGATGCTGCCCCGTCCGGTATGATAGATTTTTTCCAGTTCCGTTTTGTTGTAAATGATCTGCCCGCCGCCCGGAAAATCCGGCGCAAGCAGGGTGGAGCTGATATCATGTGCGGGATTTTTGAGAAGCTGGATGGTAGTCTCGATGAGTTCGTTGAGATTGAAGGAGCAGATCGAGCTTGCCATGCCCACCGCAATACCGGTGTTGGTATTGCACAGAATCGTGGGAAACGTCACGGGAAGCAGCGAGGGCTCTTTCATCGTATTGTCGAAATTATCGACCATATCGATGGCGTCACTGTCGATGTCGCGGAAAAGCTCGGCGGCAATCGGCGCCAGACGTGCTTCGGTATATCGGGAGGCTGCCGCCTGTGTGTCGCGCGAATAGGCTTTGCCGAAGGAGCCCTTGGAATCGACGTAAGGGTGAAGCAGGGCTTCGTAAGCCACCGTCATTCTCACCATTGTATCATAGATTGCCGCGTCGCCGTGGGGATTGAGTGCCATCGTGGAACCGGCGATTTTGGAGGATTTTTGCCGGGCGCCGCCCAGCAGTCCCATTTTGTACATGGTATAGAGCAGTTTGCGGTGAGAGGGCTTGAAGCCGTCGATCTCCGGAATCGCGCGACTCATGATGACGCTCATGGCATAGGGCATATAATTCCCTTCGAGCGTATCCACGATAGCCTGTGGCACCACTTCGCCCGCGCCTTTGATATAACCGCTCATTGCCGCCTGCTGCGGCGAGGTTTTTCTCTTTTTGGGAGCCAAATACTCACCTTCGTGTGGTTTGATAGAAATATAGAATAAAAGATAGAAATTACTGAATATCCGCCAGTTCGATAAACTCGCTGCCGTGCAGCGCGATATATTCTTTGCGTCCGCTCAGATTATCGCCCAGCAGCACGTCGAACATCTGTTCCGTGGGTTCGCGGTCGGCGGGCATGACCTGAATGAGCCGACGGGTGGCGGGCGCCATGGTAGTGAAGCTCATCATGTCCGCGTCGTTTTCACCCAGTCCCTTGGAGCGCTGGATGGTAAATTTCTTTTTGCTGATTTTTTCAAGAATCTCGGTTTTTTCCTGCTCGGTGTAGGCAAAATAGGTATCGCTGCCGCAGGTAATTTCATAAAGCGGCGACTCGGCAATGTACACCTTGCCCGCGTCAATCAACTGAGGCATAAGCCGATAGATCATGGTCAGAATCAGGGTGCGTATCTGAAAGCCGTCCACATCGGCATCGGTGCAGATGATGACCTTGTTCCACCGGAGCTGGGTGATATCAAACGTGGAGAGATTCTTATTTTGATGTCCCTTTACGTTCACGCCGCAGCCCAGCACCTTGATGAGGTCGGTAATAATTTCGCTTTTGAAGATTTTGGTATAATCTGCCTTGAGACAGTTGAGAATCTTGCCGCGGACCGGCATAATGCCCTGAAACGCGGGGTCGCGGGCATTCTTACAGGAACCGGCTGCCGAATCGCCTTCCACGATGTACAGTTCACGTTCGCTGGGGTCTTTGGAACGGCAGTCGATGAATTTATTGACGCGGGAGGTGATATCCATATTGGACGAAAGATTTTTCTTGATGGCAAGGCGCTGTTTTTCCGCCTGCTCGCGGCTCTGTTTATTGAGCAGCACCTGTCCGCAGATTTTGTCTGCCTCTAGCGGGTTTTCAAGGAACCAGATTTCCAATTGATGGCGGAAAAAATCGGTCATGGCTTCCTGTATGAAGCGGTTGGTAATGGCTTTTTTTGTCTGGTTTTCATAGCTGGTCTGGTTGGAGAAGGACGACACCACAATAATCAGACAATCCTCCACATCCTGCGCCGTGACTTTGCTCTCGTTTTTGGCGTATTTGCCGGTCTGTTTGAGACGGGCATCAATCATCGCCACAAACGCGCTGCGTACCGCCTTCTGAGGCGCGCCGCCGTATTCCAGCCAACTGGAATTGTGATAATACTCGGTTACGCAGACGCGATTGGAGAAGGCAACCGCCGCGTTGATTTTTACATTGTAATCCGGCTTATCCTCGCGGTCACGACCGCGCCGTTCGCACTGCCAGAACTGCACCTGTGAAATGGCGTCGTCGCCAGCCAGTTCTCTCACATGATCGGCAATGCCGTCCTGATAAAAATATTCAAATGATTCACCGCTGGCTTTATCGTCGAGGATAAACAGTACACCCGCATTGACAATTGCCTGACGACGCATGGTATCCTGAAAATATTCCAGAGGAATGGCAATATCGGTAAAGACTTCCAGATCCGGTTTCCATTTGATGCGGGAGCCGGTCTGTTTCCCGTTATAAGGCTCTTTTTTCATTTCGCCAATCGGCTCGCCGTGTTCAAAATGCAGGGAAAATCTCGTTCCGTCACGGCGGATTTCGGCATCCATATATTCGGAAGCGTACTGCGTGGCACACAATCCCAAACCGTTCAGTCCGAGTGAATATTCATAAATTTCGCCGTCGTCGTTGTTGTATTTGCCGCCCGCGTACATTTCGCAGAATACCAGTTCCCAGTTGTAACGGTGTTCCACGTTGTTGTAATCCACGGGAATGCCGCGCCCGAAATCTTCCACCTGAATGGAACCGTCCGCAAAACGGGTCACAATGATTTTTTTGCCGTACCCTTCCCGTGCTTCGTCAATCGAGTTGGACAGGATTTCAAAGACCGAGTGACAGCAGCCTTCTATGCCGTCTGAGCCGAAGATAACGGCGGGACGCTTGCGTACTCTGTCGGCGCCTTTGAGCGCTACAATATTGTCATTTCCGTATTCTTTTTTTTCCGGGGAATTTTGCAATTGCTCCATGTTCTGTCTCCATTTTGTATCAAAAATAAAACGAATCTGTGGGGATAGTGATCTACAAATCTTAATTGTAAGCCAAAACGGTTCAATTGTCAAGAGAGAGATTTTTGTTTTCTGGGATTTTTAGGGACAGATATTGCGATGGCAGAAAATGAAGAAAATGCTTTTGCTAAATTATGGAAAATGAATATTGACAATTTCTTTTTTTCATAATATAATGTATGCCATAAAAGTAAGGGAGGCAAAAGTGATGGAAATTACAAAAGATACGATTATCGGCGATATTCTCGATATAGATTCTTCCACTGCGCCGTTTTTTCTGGAGATGGGAATGCACTGTCTGGGCTGTCCCGCTTCCAGAGGCGAATCGATTGAGCAGGCGTGTATGGTTCACGGTGTCAACGCCGATGAACTGGTCAGTAAGCTGAACGCTCATATTCAGGGAAAGTAATGATATTTTGAGAGAAGGTCTGTCGCTGCGAAATCATTCGTTGTGACAGACCTTATTTGTGTTTACGGAAAGGAGAATCAGCGATATGCTTTTTTCGCTCGGCGCCCGTCTGGCAGCTTGTGCCGACATGGTTCGGGAAGGAAAGGTTCCGGCGGATATCGGCACCGATCACGCGTATCTGCCCATCTGGCTGGTGCAAAGCGGCAAGGTTCCCCGTGCATATGCTTCCGATATCCATGAAGAACCCATTCAATCAGCCAAATTCAATATCAAACGATACGGATTATCTGACAAGATTATCACCTTTACAGCAGACGGGCTTGCCAAAATCCCGCCAGATGACGTGGATGATATCATCATCGCGGGTATGGGAGGAGATGCCATTGCTGCGATTCTGGCGCAGGCGGATTGGATACGTGATGAGAAATACCGCCTGATATTACAGCCGATGTCCCATGCGGAACGGCTCAGGGAATATCTGTATCGGCATGGATTTACGATGATAGATGAAAAGCCTGTATGCGAAGCAAATCGGATTTACACGGTGATTCATGCGACCTATTCAACAAATGCCAAGCCTTTTACGGAATTTGACTTTTACGCGGGAAGGCTGGGACCCGACAATCCTCTTTCCGTGCGTCTTCTGGAAAAACAGGCTGATATTCTGGAAGCCGTTGCCGATGGCATGGCGGCACAGCAGCTTCCGGAACAGGAAGCGCATTGGCGTTCAATGTCCGCGCAATTGCGGGAGTATGCTCATGGAAAGGAGCGCAAAGACAATGATTACGGTGAAAGCCGTCTATGAATATCTTGACAGCCGGTATCCCTATCGGCTGCAGGAAAGCTATGACAACAGCGGGATTATGGTAGACTGCGGCAGAGAGGTTACGAAAGCGGTGGTATCGCTGGATGTAACGCGGGATGTCATCCGTTACGCTGCATCGGCGGGAGCGGAATTGATTGTCTCTCATCACCCGGTCATCTTTCGTCCCCTTCGGCAGTTGACGCATGAAATGCCGGTGTTCGCTCTAGTGGCGCACGGCATTTCCGCGATTTCGGCGCACACCAATTACGACATCGCGCCGGGCGGCGTGAATGACTTATTGGCAACCAAATTGGATTTACAGAATATCCGCCCGATTTTTTCTGTTTCGGAACAGGTACAGGATGGGCTTGTGCAGAAAAATTACATCGGGCGCGTCGGCGAATTAAGCAAACCGTTGTCTCCCGGAGAATTCGCGGATTATGTCATGGAAAAACTGCGCGGTCGGCGTGGCGTTGAATACGTAGACGGTGGGAAATCCATTCAGACGGTCGCGGTGGGCGGCGGCGCGTGCGGAGAATTTGTCTTTGAATGCCCAAAAAACGGCATTGACGCTTTTGTAACCGGTGAAGCCAAGCATCATGAGTTGCTCTATGCGGCGCAAAACGGCATTACATTGATTCCCGCCGGTCATTATGCAACGGAAGCAGTGGCGCTGTCCGGGTTGGCTTCTGCGCTGCGGGAGGGATTTCCCACCTTGTCAGTGGAAGTTACGACGTTGGACGATCCGTTACGATTTACAATGCAATAATTCTTTGAGTGATAAAGACAGAAAAGGAGAGGATTCTATATGGCTCTGGATGGGGCAATGCTCCATTTGCTGCGAAAAGAAATAGCGGACGGCATTCTGGGTGCGAAGGTAGATAAAATCTACCAGCCTTCCAAGGAAACGTTGATTTTTTCCATGCGGGGAAAAAATGCCAATCGCAAACTGCTCTTGTCCGCTTCCGCCAATTCCGCACGCATTCACTTTACGTCGTTTTCCGTAGAGAATCCCGCCCAGCCGCCGATGCTGTGTATGCTGCTGCGCAAACGTCTGTGCGGCGCCAGACTGTCGGCAGTGGAACAGGCAGGGCTGGAGCGTGTGCTGCTGCTGAAATTCGACGCGCATAACGAACTGGGAGATGAGATTGAACTCACCGTAGCGGTGGAAATCATGGGGCGGCATTCCAATATTATCCTGATTGACGAACGGGGATTGGTAATCGACGCGGTAAAACGGATTGACAGTGATCTCAGCTCGCTGCGGCTGATACTGCCGGGCATTCGGTATGAGCTTCCTCCCGCACAGGAAAAGCAGAATCCGCTGTCAGCCGATGCTGAAAGTCTGGTTGACGCGATTGAAATATGTAAAGGCTATAAACTTGACAAGGCTTGCATGACGGTCATTCAGGGGATTTCACCGATTGCGGCGCGAGAACTTTCCTATCGCGCCACGGGATTTACCGATACGCCTGTGGATCAGATGGATCAGGCACAATGGGACAAACTGACGGACCAGCTTCGCCATTTACAGTCTGTATGGGAGAAGAAGGGCGCTCCTACATTGATTACAATAGATGACAAGCCAATAGACTTTACATTTATGGCGGTCACGCAGTATGGCAGTTCTGCGATATTGCGTGCCTAT
>CAMJHU010000061.1 GCA_946405565.1 uncultured Clostridia bacterium | reverse complement strand
CGGTGGGCGTTACCATCGGCAATGCGATTAACATCGCGGCGTCTCTGGGATTTGCGCCGGAAGGCAGGTACAGCGCCGTGGTTCCCGAAATGGCGCAAATGTGCGGGAGTGAGATGGCGGCGGTCATATTGCAATTTGTTTTGTGCGGCGTGATGGGATTTGTCTTTGCCGCCATGTCGGTCATCTGGGAAAATGAGAAACTCAATCTCGCCGCACAGAGCGCCATTAATTTTGTGATCTCGGTCTGTACCATGATTCCCATTGCCTACATCTGTTATTGGATGGAACACTCACTGGCAGGCATTCTCCAATATGTCGGCATATTCGCGGGCATCTATGCCGCTGTCTGGGTGACAATGTATTTTATCTACCGTGCAAAGGTGAAAGCCATTAACCGCAAGATTAATGAATAGCGAAAAATCCGTGAATGCCGTATTGACGATGTATAAATAATCCAAAAAAGCCTGAAAGCGGTTGCTCTCAGGCTTTTTTGGGATGGTGATATGAAATGTTTTTGACATTTGCCAGATGTTATTTGATTTCAGCCTTGCGGAAGGCGGCGAAGCTGGCAACAGTGAAGGCGACGATCCATGCCAGCGAAATCAGCGCGACTTTGGCGATGATGACGTAATCGCTCCCGCTGCTCAGAGAATACATATCCGCGCTGAAGGGGGAGTAGGACATGATCTTTTCCATCGAATCGCCGAACAGCCAGCTGCTCATACCGATCACGGTGCAGATGAGATAGCCGATAATCGTAACGACCAGCGGCTTATTCTTGATGAGGAAGCCCAGCAGGAAGACAATGCCCGCCTGTGCGGTGTAGACCAGCACCATGACCAGACTGATCACCGCGAATTTGACCAGCATTCCGCCGGTCACGTCGTTCTGGGTGGCGTCGGAAAGCATCGCCAGATAGACAGAGGCGGAGTAGGGGATAGAGAAACCCGCGTTGGTTGCCGCTCCGATGATGGAGCAGAGCGCGAAGGGCAGCGACATGATGCCGATCAGGACGGTATAACTGACCATCTTGGCGCAGACTACCGTGAGGCGGCTGCTGGTGCCGGTAAGCGCGGACTGAATGAGCTTATTTTCAAAATCGCCGCAGATCAGCTGTCCGGCGACCACGCAGTTGACGAGCGTGAGCATCACCACGTCGGTCAGCATGGCGACCGTTCCCGCCGAGACGAAATCCATATCACCCGCCTGAATCCGATGGGAAACAACAGTCGTGATGACGGCGCAGATGGAAGTGATGATAAACAGCACTTTATAGATCAAGGAACGGTTGATTTTGTAAAAATCCGCTTTGATAAGATTGATCATGATAAAAACCTCCGAAAAACATTCCTGTACGGATAAAACGTCAAGCCTTCTGTCCCACGACAGAGATAAAGTAATTTTCCAACGTTTCGCCCATGAGGGAGAAGCCCTTGGTGCGGACGCCGTTATCAAAAAGCACGTCGGAGACCTTGTCGCGTTCATCGGTGAAATCGTAAAGCTGCACGGTGCCGTCGGGCATGACTTTGAAATTGGTCGTGCCAAGCTGGGTTTCGAGTACGGTTGCGAGCTTTTCGGTGTCATCGGTTTCGATGAGCAGGTAGTGACGGCACTTTTCCTCCAGCTCTTCGAGGCTGATTTCCTGCTTGACTTTACCCTTATCAATGATAATATAATCGGTAGCGCACTGATAGAGTTCGGGGAGATTGTGGCTGGAAATGAGAATGGTCATGCCGTGTTCGTCGCAGAGCTTTTTAATGAGTTCCCGGATCTCCACCACACCGATGGGATCCAGTCCGTTGATGGGTTCGTCGAGAATGACCAGCTCCGGATTGGTAAGCAGCGCAATCGCGATGCCCAGACGCTGCTTCATGCCGAGGGAGAAGTCCTTGGCTTTTTTCTTGCCGGTGTTGGACAGACCGACGGTTTCGAGCAGTTTGTCTTCCACGTCCTTGTCGGCGATACCGTGCATGATGCGGTGGAGGCGGAGATTTTGTTTGGCTGTGAGGTTGAGCACCAGTCCGGGCGATTCGATCAGGCAGCCCATTCTGCCGCGTTCGGCGGCGGCTTCTCTGCCGCGCTTGCCGAAAAGCTCGATTTCACCCGAATCGGGAATCGAAAGCCCCAGAATCTGGCGCATCAGGGTCGTTTTGCCGGCGCCGTTGACGCCGATCAGTCCGTAGATTCTGCCGCTTTCCAATGTAACGCTGACGTCGTTGAGTACGGTGGTGGCGCCGTATTTTTTGATAATGTGTTCCGCTTTGAGAATTGTGCTGCTCATGAAGCTCACCTTTCCTTTCGTTGTGTATAGTATAGGTCCCGAAGGTTTAGAAAAGGTTAAGAGAGAGAGGAAAATTGGTAAAGAATACAGAAATACCCGGAAGGAATTTTTTCAAGAAATATCCTTCCGGGTAAGATAACATTAAGAGAAGATTCTGATAAAATCATCGGCACGGGCGACCGCATAATCTCGTGCGGTATTATACCAGCTTGTGAACCAGTCCATTTCGTCGAGCAGGTCAAAGGAGAAGAACCCGCTCATGGAGCGGATACAGATGACCACTGACGCGATCAGCATGGCCAGTTGCAGCACCTGTTCAAAGGTACCCTGATTGACGTTTTTCTTGGCAAGGGGAAAGCGGAATTTCTTATCCCACGGCCAGAATAGCTTTAACCCCTTCGCGGTCATCATGTCGAGGACAATATGTGTCAGTACGCCCAGACCGAGCCAGGGATTGACAAAGGTAGCAAACACCAGCATGAGTACGCTGTGTGTCGGTCCGCGATGGGGCAGCAGCTTGGCAAAGGTTTTGGCGTGTTTGCCGACGATGGATTGTGCTGTATCGATATCGGGCAGCAGACCGCCGAAGGTCGCCATGACGACCTCCGCACCTGACCCGTGAAGCGCGAGCGCCACAAACGCGCCCGCCAGAGCGTGGGTTTTTCCAGTCATTGTTCTGTGATTCCTTTCCGTCTGATAGGTCTATTATAGCACGGACTTTGAAAAATGCAACTGTTCCGCAAAAAAAACAGGCGGGAACTGATACTTTTTGCGGCTCTGAACGGTGTTATAGGTGAAGGAGGTAAAAAGATGACCGAACAGGAAATCATTGATCAATATTCCACGGTGGTGCGCGTGCTGGCGCTGGCAAGAACGCAGAGAACGTGCGACGCGGACGATGTGTATCAGGAAGTGTTCTACCGATATATTGATAAAAAGCCGACATTCCGCGATGAAGAACACGCGAGAGCATGGTTCATCCGGGTGACGATGAATGTAACGAAAAATATGCAGTCACGGTTTGACAACGCGAGACGTTCGGATGTAGATGAAGAGATGATAGAACAGATGCTGTCCGATGATGACTTTATGGAAGAAGTGGAACGCCGGGCAGATTTTGAGGAATTGTTGAATCAGCTCAATCCCCGTTACAAGGCGGTGCTGATGCTTCACTTTGACTGCGGTTATACTGCCAAAGAAATTTCCAGACTGTTGGGAAAAAGCGAGATTGCTGTGAAAAATCTTCTGGCACACGGAAAGCAACAGTACAAAAAAATCATGATGGAAAGGAATTCTATGTTATGAGTACATCAAGTCGAAAAAAATACCGGTTTATCACCCGTGTCGACCCTACGCCGGCAGAACTGAAAGAGGCGACGCTGCGCGGTATGATTGCCCGTCGGCAGGAACGGAAGCGCAAGGCTTACGCATGCGGCAGGAAGATCATTCGTGCTGCGGCGGCAGCTGCCGCGCTGATGCTGGCCTCGGTTGCCACGCCCTTGCGCAGCTATGTAGCGCACGCGGCAGGAACGGTTTATCAAGCGATTGCCCACCATTGGCGGGAGGACGTATTTTCCGTCAACCTCAAAAAATCCGACAATGGCTGCACCGTAGAAATCGTGGAATCGCGGCTGGCGAATGATTTTCTGTATTTTACGGTCAAGGAATACTATCCAAACGATCTGGTAACTCGCGACAGCGATACCGGACAGTATACCTTTCCCGACATAGTCTATTCGGGGAGCATTCGGGACAATGAGGGTAACGCGCTTCCCTTTGACAGCCGCCAGATCATGTGTTTATGGGCGGTGGGCAGCGATCATGCGTTTTATCGAAAGGGTTATGAGGACCGAGTGTTTACTCAATCCGCGGAAAATGAAGATGAACGTAACAGTGAATATGTGGTGAACGCGCAGTACCGGGTATATCTGCCCCATATGAGTGCGGTGGTGAATTCCGCCGAAAAGACATTTACCTGTTCGGTGGAAGCGATCAGCCATCAGATGCACAGTCATCTGGCGTTTGACTTCCCTCTTGACAATGTCAGCGAAACCGTGGGCAGCAAGCGCTGCGAGCTGAATCGCACGTTCCCACTGGACGGCGCAAACGTCACATTCCAAACGCTGGCATTCAGTCCATCGGGCGCGGATCTGATTGTCAGGATTGATCCGGACCGCCGTCTGTCCTCGGAGCAAGCGGCGGCTCTGATTGATAGCTTCGATGCGTCGGTCTATGTGCGCAATGACGCCGATGCGAAAAAGCTGTCGCAACAATCGGGTGACGCCAAAGAAAAACAGCCTGATCCGATTGGTTATGCGTGGCTCACCTCTGATCTGCTCAACGGTCACGGTTATGTTTATGATTTAAGCGAAGATGTCAATGCCGATGCCATGATGTGGAATCAGCCGCGCGGTATGAAGATGGGAGACAGCTATTATCTGGTACTCTCGGATTTTGCAGACCAACCAAACAGTCATTATGATATGGAGAAGATCACCCGCAGCGATTTCACGGTGGAAATTGAATATCTTCGCTGGTGTTCCGATTCGGAAAACCTAAGCGCAGCTGATATGCCGACGCATTATATCGGACTGGACAATTATTTTCTGAACGCCCAAAAGGTTGATGCAGGTCATTATGCTTTTACCGGTCAGCCCATTCATCTTCCCGGGGCATACGGTGATCTGGATATCATGCTCATGGAAATCACCGAGACGCAGACCAGAACCGTTTCAAACGGAAAGTATAGCCATATTTTGGATGTAGAAGCGAGCATGGCGTATTCTTGTTGGGATAGTATGGTAAAAGATGCCACATGGGAAAATATATATCTTGTAAATGCGGCGGGGGAGGAAGTGATGACGATTGGATTGCAAATTGAAACGCTGGGTGCGGTGTGTGATGGCGTGACTCGTCCGTTTGCCGTGAAATGCGAGGTGACAGACAAGAACAAACACTTCGCTCTCTCGGAAAACAATCTTACATTGTATGTTTCAAAAGTGGTCGAAACGCAGTCCTATGAGCCGAATGTCTGGATTAACGCGAGGTTCAACAGCGAAGACGTGGATTTGCTTAACGAGCAGCGATATTTTCACATTCAGGTTAAGTCATAATCGGCATATCCTATCATGGTAAATTCTTCCATCATACCGTCTTTGGCGCGGAAACTACCGTGCCGAAAGGCGGTATTTTTTGTCAATCATAGTTGTAAATTTCATTTGTATGATGTATAATACGACTATAATGATGGGTTCAGAACAGGGAAAATGAAAAAATATCTGTTTTTTTGAAGGAACCCAACCAAATCGGCATAAAAAAGGTTATAACAGACAGGAGGGAAGGGATTCATGGGGACGTTGGATCAACAGACGGCGGACAAATTAATCGTGGCGATGGCAGGCGGCGATATGCACGCGCTGGAAATTTTATACAACGCCATGTACCGCGAAATCTTTGTCTTTCTTCTCTCCACCGTAGGCAATACACAGGTCGCGGAGGATCTGGCACAGGATACTTTCATCCGGGCGTATCAATACGCGTCAGGATTTGTACCGGCAGGATATGGCAAATCGTGGGTCTATCAGATTGCGCGACGGCTGACTCTGACCTATTTTCAGAAAAACGGAAATCACGCGACGGAAATTGCTCTCACAGATGACTTGCCCACGCCGGATGACGCGGAGGAACGAGCCCTGAATGCACAGGTTATCGCGCAGGCGATGGAACGGCTTCCCGCCGAAGAACGACAGATTATATCGCTTCACGCGCTTTCGGGACTTACGCTGCGGGAAGTGGCGGATATTCTGGATAAACCGCTCGGTACCGTCAAATGGCGGCACGCCCAGGGATTGAAAAAGCTGCGGGAATGGTTGGGAGACGATATAGGATGTCAATGAAAAAAGGGGGCGACGCAATTTTGCAGAAAAAGGACAGAAATTTTGAACAGTCGCTTTACGATGAAATGCGGTGTGCGGCACAAACCGTGGCAGTGCCGTCCTTTGAACGTCTGGCAGCCGCGATTCAGAAGCAGACACCCGCACAGCCTTCTGATGTGTTTTTTCAAAGTGTCACACGCGGTGAGAAACGTCGTCATCCGATGGGCAAAAGAATCCTTGCGGCAGCGGCCTGTACGGTGCTGCTGACAGTCGGCGGCATAGCTGTTGCGAATCTGACGAGCGGGCGGATGACAGACATGGCGGCAGCCAGTAAAGCGGAAGAAGCCGTTTATGAGATGTATGAGAACGGCGATACCGCCCAAGGATATGATGAGCCAACCGATGAATCGAATTCGATGGCATTGGATAGTACCGAGAAAAACGGAACAGCTGCGTATGATGCCAAAACGGATACGGTGGAACGAGACGATGCGGATGATGAATGTACGACGGAACTGACCGAAACCATTCTGGCGGGTGGCAAACGCGTTATGCTTTTGCCGGATGATATCATGAGTGAGTAAGGAACTATGCAGAAATAATTCATACAATTCACTTGCTGAAATACGCGTGCAGACTGTATTTTTTAGCAGAAAATGACTGACTATATTCTGCATAGTTCCTAACCACAAAAACGGAGTTTTGCAAAATCGCAAAACTCCGTTTTGTTGACAGTGACATATGCAGAAAGTACTATTGATTATAAGGATTATTGGGAGCGGTATCCGTGGGGTCCCAGCCACTGTAAGCCGCGTCGGTGTTGCGGGGCGGAATCGGCAGCGGAACGATATCCGCAGGGGCTTCTTCATTTACCACTCTCACAAAAGTTCCAATGGGGCAATTATCATAAATCCACTTGGAATCGCGGAAGCAAAGGCGGATACAGCCAGAGGAAGCGGGTGTGCCGAGCTTATCATAGGAAGCGTCGGACATGGTGGCAGCGTTGCGGCGGTTGTAGGGAATAGAGTGGAAAAGATAACCGCTGCTGAAGGACGAGGCGTATTGCGTATAGCAATTGCCGATCATCAGCCGCCAACGATATTTGCTGCGGATGCTGTAATCGCCGGTTTTGGTGGGCGTAGCGGCTTTGCCTGACGAACAGGTAAAGGCTTTGCGCACCGTCCCGTCAGTCTTATAGACCACTACCGTCTGGCTCTTCAGATAAACGTAAATGGCACCCTGTTCGTTGCCAAAAGCAGGATCCTCCTGTGCGGCGGTGGTGGTTGTGGTAACGGCAGCGGCAGTTGTAGTGCGCTTTGTAGTCGCAATGGTAGTGGTGGTGGTTACGGCAGTAGTAGTTGTTGTTGTGGTGGTAATGGTGGTGGTTGCGGTAGTTGCCTGAGATGTTTCAGGCATTGTTGTTTTTGTGGCGGTTGTGGCAATGGCAGCAGTGGTGGATGACGCGGTATTCTGATGGAATCCCATGTTAGATGCCTGCTCGGAAATGCTGTGCAGCATATGATCCTTCAATTCAAACAAACTGCCGCTTGGCATAAAGATGATCCACGCAAGCACCAATGCAAGCAGCATAATCAGGATCCCCTTGAAGACATTGCTCAGCAAAGAGCCGCCGGTGTTTTCCGAAGGGCTGTTGCTGTTCGGGCTTGCAGCGGAAAGGGTCTGTGCAGGCTTGGTTGTTTTGTTTTTGGTGTCCTTGTGGGCAGCAGTCTCAGTGGCAGAAGCTTTCGGTGGAGATTCCTTCTTTTCTGACTGCGCAGCAGGTGAAGTTTTCTGAGGAACTGATTCCCCGGATGCTGCCGGTGAAGAACTGGCTGATTTCACGGACGGCGCCGTGACGGCAACGGCTTTGCCGTTTAGTTCGTCATTGATGATGTCAAACGGATTGGCGGCGCTCTTGTTTTTTTTGACCATCAGAGATCGTCCCCTCTCGGTGAAATGGTGCCTTTACGATGTCATAGACGAAGGATTATCTACAGCTTGCAGCAGTTCACTGACCGCCTTGCCGAAATCCGTCCATTCTTTCGGGAAACGCGCCTGCCCCTTGGAGTGTTTTTCGCTGTTGTTTTTGGAATAGATATCCACGCGCCAACTGATGCCTTCACGTTTGGAAGGCATATTGTTGCGCCAGCTTAGAATTTCGATGGTTTGGAGTACGCCGAGAAACCTGATCAGATCGGCGCGGCTGACCTTTTGGAACGGGGGATTTTCCTCAAAGCAGCAATTGTCAAAATTGCGAATGGCCTCTCCGTTC
>CAMJHU010000060.1 GCA_946405565.1 uncultured Clostridia bacterium | reverse complement strand
CTGTTCATCGGTCAGCCACGAGGCAATGATATCGCCGTCGCAGGGTTTATAGGGTCTGAGTCTCATATTCATATCTTCCTTCTGTTCTGTTGATAAAAAAGCTGCCCGCAGAACCATAAAAAAGCAATGGACGGCGGGCAATTTTTTTGGGTAATTTTATTATAATCCGCGCATACGCGGTTTGTCAATTCTAATTTGGAAACGGTTGTCCACAGTGATAGACAGTGGTTTGAAAAAACCGTCCGGCGATCCTTCTTTATGCAGCAGGATTAACCGGACGGCTTATTTATGCGAAATGGGTTCCGTTATTCCGCAATCGCGGGCACGGCGGATTTTACGATCACCTGTGCTCCGTCGTCGGACAGCTCGGTGGTGACAAGGATTTCTTTGGGCAGCTCACCGGCGGATTCGATCACGAAATTGGCGAGTTTATCCTCTACCTCGCGGCGGATGAGGTTGCGCAGGTCACGCGCGGAGGCTTCACCGCCGAGTGCGTTTTTCGCCAGCAGTTCCACGGCGCTGTCATCCACGGTCAGGGTGACGCCGCGTTCCGCCATCGCGGTGATATATTCGCCCATCAGCAGGCGGGAGATGCGTTGGAAGTCTTCTTCGTCGAGCTGACGGAACACGACGATTTCATCCACGCGGGCGAGAAATTCGGGGCGCAGGAATTCGCGCAGACCCGCCAGCGCCTTTTCACGGGAGATATCGTCGGAGGTCTTGTTGAAGCCGAGCGAACCGCCCTGTCGGTTGCTGCCGGCGTTGGAGGTCATGACAATCACGGTATTCTCAAAGCTGACCGCCCGTCCCTGCGAATCGTTGATCCTGCCCTCGTCGAGAATCTGGAGCAGGATATTCATCACATCGGGGTGCGCCTTTTCGATTTCGTCAAACAGCAGGACGGAATAGGGCTTGCGGCGTACCTTTTCGGTGAGCTGTCCCGCCTCGTCGTAGCCGACATAACCGGGCGGCGAACCGATGATCTTGCTGACCGAGTGCTTCTCCATGAATTCGCTCATATCCAGCCGGATGAGGGTTTCGGGGGAATCGAACAGCTCGTTCGACAGCACCTTGACCAGCTCGGTTTTACCCACGCCCGTGGGTCCCACAAAGATGAACGACGCGGGACGGCGGCGGGGGGAAATCTGCGCCCGGTTGCGGCGGATGGCGGCGGCAACCAGACGGGTGGCTTCCTCCTGACCGATAACCTTTTGGTTGAGTGCCGCTTCGAGCGAAGCCAGCTTGCGGAATTCGTTTTCTTCCACGCGGGACGCCTGAATGCCGGTCCAGAGTTCGATGACCTTGGCGAGATCGGCTTCCGTGACCTGACCGCCCAATGCCTCCGGCTCGATTTCGGAGAGACGGGCGCGGATTTTGAGTTCCTCGGTGCGAAGCTCGGCGATGCGGGCATAATGCTCCTCAGACATATCTTCCGTATCCGCCTTGCGTTTTTCGCTTTCGTCGAGTACCTTGCGCAGCTTCAGATTGAGGCTGTCAAACTCCGCCATGGCTTTGTTGCCCAGCGAGGCGCAGGCGCAGGCTTCATCGAGCAGATCAATGGCTTTGTCAGGCAGGAAACGGTCGTTGATATAGCGTTCCGACAGTACCACGGCGCGGCGCGCGATCCAGTCGCTCACGTTGACGCGGTGATGTGTCTCATAATAGTTCTTGATGCCCAGCAGAATCTGAACGGTTTCCTCCACGGAAGGCTCCGTCACATTGACCGGCTGGAACCGGCGTTCCAGTGCGGAATCCTTCTCGATGTACTTGCGGTACTCGTTGAAGGTGGTCGCGCCGATCACCTGAAGCTCGCCGCGGGAGAGGGCGGGCTTGAGGATGTTGGCGGCGTTCATGGAGCCCTCCGCGTCGCCGGCGCCCACGATGCTGTGTACCTCGTCGATAAACAGGATAATATTCCCGGCGCGCTTGATATCGTCGATCAAGCCCTTCATACGGCTCTCAAACTGCCCGCGGAACTGCGTTCCGGCGACCAGCGCGGTCAGATCGAGCCGGTGGACTTCCTTATCGGACAGCCGGAGCGGCACGTCTCCCTGCGCGATTCGCAGTGCCAGACCTTCGGCGATGGCGGTTTTGCCCACGCCCGGTTCGCCGATCAGGCAGGGATTGTTCTTGCTGCGGCGGCACAGAATCTGAATGACGCGGCTGATTTCCTTGTCGCGTCCCACAATGGCATCAATGCGTCCTTCCCGCGCCTTTTTGGTCAGGTCTTCGCAGAATTCATTGAGGAAGCGGCGGTTCTGTGCGTTTTTGCGTCCGCGCTTGCGCCGTGCCGCACCGTCGGCAAACTGGGCGCCGCCCATTTCAAAGCTGTCGCCAAACAGACGGGCAAAGGGATTGATGGGCGGTTTATCCTGATCCTCATAATTTTCGTCCTGAGGGCGTGAGAGATCGCTGTCATTGTGATGGGAGTTGGTCTGTTTGGGGAAGAGGTGAGCGGAACCGTTCTGCGCGGTGATGGGGGAAGGCGCACCGTCGGCGCGGTCTTCCGTGGAGGCTGTTTCATCCGGTTCATCCTCATCGACGGAATCCTCATCGTCAAATTCGTCTCCGTCGTCGTCTTCCGCATCGTCTTCATCGCCGTCGTCGATAGAGTAAAAATTCCCGTCCTCACCGATACCGATATCAAGATCGGGGTCTCCACTGAACGGAAAAGGCAGCTCACCGTTCTGAGCCGCCTCGGCCAGGCGATTTTCCATGTCCTCCACGTCGTCGATATTCATGCCGAAGGCGCGGAGCATATTCTCCACATTGGGCATTCCCATCTCACGGGCGCAGGTCATGCAATAGCCCTGTGTTTTATTGGGATGAGCGGAATCGGTGACAAATACCACCGCCGCCCTTTTTTTGCATTTCATACAAAGAGGCATTCCACCTCACACATCCTTTCTTTCGTCAGGTCGCTTCTTCTGTCTCTTCATGACACTCTTCTGTGCCGCGTTTATAGCAAGCGGCAAACTTCTGGCAATCGTCCATATTACGATTCTTTATTTTCCGCGGCAGGGTACAGTGTTTCTGACGGATTGGCGTTTTTGGCGTTTTTGCCGCGTGTCAGATCAAATTCTTTCTGTAAGTCAATGGTACCTTCCATCTCCACGCCTCGGATCAGCTTGAGCCCCAGCGCGAAATAGCGGATGAAGGCAAACATCATGACCGCCGCGGCAAAAAAAGCCAGCGCCGGCACGATGACCCGCAGGTTTGCCTTGGGAAACAGAATATTCAGCGCCACGATCAGCAGCATACAGGCGTAAAATACGACCGTTGCCACCTTGCCCCACCACTGCGCCTTGACCAGTTTTCTGCCCTGACGGACAATGATGAGTCCGCCGACAGCCATAGCGATTTCCTTGAGCAGCATGAGACCCAGCGCCAGCGAAATCCATGGAAACTGCGCGTGATAGCTGTACCACATACACACCACGACTGCCGCCAGTGTCAGCTTGTCGGCGATGGGGTCGAGGATTTTTCCCAGTTCCGTTTCCTGATGCAGACGACGCGCCAGCAGCCCGTCGAACATATCCGAAAGTCCCGACACAATGAGTACCGCACCGGCATAGACATAATAATGGGGACCCATCAAAAACAGTGCGCAGAAAAGCGGAATCAAGACAATCCTCAGTGATGTGAGCGTGTTAGGTAAGTTCATCAGGTATGACACCCTTTCCGAATTGTCATTTGACCGGCTTATAACTCCCGTTATGCAAACATGGAAAGTCCCTTACCCAAAAATAGCATAATCAGGTTATCTTCATAAAACAGCCGGAAGAGGAAGGAATGACTGTAAGTGGAATCTCTGAAAAGATAGTAATCCGGCAGTACCGCCCCCGCCAGCGACAGCACCGACAGCAGCGACAGGAAGATGACCAGCACCTTGCCCGCACCCAGCACCATACCGATGGTGGGCGAAACCGCGGCGCGGTCGGGATTGTAAAAATATGCCTCGACGGTAGGATAAAAGGCGCGCAGCAGACGGTAGCAGCCCGCCAGCACCACTACAAAAAACAGGGCGCGCAACACGCCGTCCACGACGGGACGCGCCAGCAGATCCACAATGTCCCCGGTGGTAGAGGAGGCGGACAGATCGCCCGACAGCAGCCAGTTGATCTGTGCCAGCGACTTGCCGGAGGTGGTGTGATACATCCGCGCGCCGTTGTTGACCACCATGGGCATACCGTTCATAATTCTCTCCAGCGGATCCACGCTGGGATCCACATCGCCCGACGTTTCGACCAGCGAGCGCACGCGCTCGATGACCACCGGGCGGTAGAAGCTGCTGTAACAGAAATCCCCCAGAAACACCGCAATCGGCACCGCCACAAAGGTGGACAGCACATAGCCGATCGATTCCACCGCGTTGCGGAGCTTCGTCCTCGACGAACACTTCTTCAGCAGCAGCAATAAAAACAACACTGTCAAGATATCCAATACGATTCCCAGCACAACTTTCAGACTCCTTCCGCATGAACCGTTTTTGTGCCGTTTGGGGCTTTGCGGGATCGCGCCTGATCCGCGGGTTTGAGATGCCCGCGGGCGGACAGACCCCCGGAAAGCCAATACGGCTATACTATCATAACACAGTCGGGCTGCAAAGACAAGATGATTTAAACAAATTTAACAATTATGGATTAATAGGGAAAAAGCCGTAAATGCATTCCCGCGGTTTGCGACCACCCAAAAAAGCGGTTCTAATCGATACAGGTGATGGTGGAGGTGCCGCCCGCTATCACATGACCTTCTGAAGTCAGCACCCGATGGACGTCGGCGGGAACCTCACCGGAATGGAGCAGCCGTCCGCCGATGGTCCAGCTGTAAAAACGGGACTGTCCCACGGCGTTGACTCTGCCGCCGGTCAGTTCCACGGCAGGGGACGACAATGAGGTTTCGACTGCCCCGATTTCCTCGCAGGAAGCGTTGAGTATGACCACGGAGGCGTTCTGTCCGTCGGAATGCTGGGACAGCGCCAGCGCGACGGAGCCGTTTTCCGCGGCGTCGAAGCCGGTGAGCGTGCGATTCTGATAGGAATAGGTGAGCTTTTTGTCGGAACCGACAAATACGCGGGCAGTCAGGTCATCGCCGATTGCCGTCACGCTGTCGTTGTCGGTAAACCGAACGGAGAAGAGCAGCGTATCATCGAAGAGATATTCGCGCAGATTTTCGCTGCCGCCCACCTTTTGGATGAGGACGCAGCTACGGAGCTTGCCTTCATCGTCGGCAGCGGTGCCGCACATAGCCACCAGATGTCCCGAGGGACTCACGGCGATATCGGAGATATGGTAGACAGAGGATTTCCACTTATGGAGTACGTCGCCCTTTTTGGAAAACACATAGATATGCGCATAGGCGGTGTCGTGTTTGGTGACCAGCGCGAAGCAGCCCGAACGCGACACATCGCCCGTAAAAATGGAATGATCCACATGACCCGTGCAGATATTGCCGGAAAGCGTGCGAAGGCAATAGACCTTTGCCATTTTGTCAAACAGCAGCATATAGCGATCCGCCGTCCGAAGAACGGGGTTAGCCATATAGTGGGTCTGGCAGACGATTTCCTTTCCGTCCTTATCGAGTATGGCGCACACACTGTCGGTGAGTACCGCGGTGCCGTGGGACACAGGCTCCACCTGCAGCGAACGGCTGCCCTTGATGTCATAGGGAAAGCCTTCTCCCGAAGCGGCGGAAAGCACCTGTTTGTCCTTGGCGCCGCGAACAATCGCTGCCGGAGAGAGATCGGCGCGTACCGCTATCATGAGCAGCACGGCGAGCAGTGCCGCCGCCGAGACGGTCAGTTTGCCTGCCGTCTTAATGTCAATATCCCGGAACGGCAGCCGAAACGCGTACAGGCGCTTTTTCAGTCTGCCAAGGATGTGCCGGAACCGCAGGAAGCGTGCCGGTTTGTCTGACGAGGGGGATTGGGGCTGTGGTGCAGTAGGTGCAGTAGTTGCAGTAGTTGCAGTAGTTGTGGTAGTTGTTTCTGTGGTGATTTCTTTATCTGCCATGAGTGGTGTCCTCCCGTATGGTTGGTTTTTCAAAAGACTGTTTTGAGTGTGCGGAGATTTCTTCATCATAAAACACACGATGGAGATACAACCCGCAGGCTGCCGCCGTGGCACCGGCGCGTTGTCTGTCACGCGAGGCGAGAATCTCCCCGATGCTGTCCGGCGCAATACGTCCGGCAGCGATTTCGAGCAGTGTTCCCACCATGATGCGCACCATGTTGTAGAGGAATCCGTCGGCGGTGACGGTGAATTCGATCAGCTCCGGCGTATCCGGCAGACGGCGCACGCCGCACTGCGTCACGGTACGCACCTTGTCCGCCACGTCGCTGCCTGCCGAGCAGAATGCCGAAAAATCATGGGTACCCAGATAATCCTGCGCCTGCGCGTGCAGCAGTGCCACATCGAGCGGGTATTTGTACCACATCGCCCGGGTGTGTCGGAACGGATCACGCAGCGGCGCATTGAGAATGAGATAGCGGTACTGCTTGCCCCGGCAGTCGTAACGGGCGTGAAAGTCTTCCGGCACGGTCACGCAGTCAAAGACCGCGATATCGGGCGGCAGCTTGGCGTTGAGTGCCAGCGGCAGCCGTTCGATGGGGACCGCGCAGGAAGTGGAAAAGCTGACGCAGAATTCGTCGGCATGAACGCCGCTGTCGGTGCGGCTGCAGCCGCGGATGGGGACTTTTTCTTTCAATACCTGCCACAGCGCGTCCTGAAAGACCGCCTGTACCGTGCGCAGACCGTCCTGTACCTGCCAGCCGCAGAAATCCCGTCCGTCATATTTTAATTTTACCATGAGATGTCTCATTGTGTTCGCTCCCGGCTGTTTTCCCATTATACCAAACAGGACGCGGCAAGCGCGTCCCTTCGGTCAATGGTATTCGGTTTTTCCTATTTTCGTCAAGCGGCAATTTCAGGATATTACGGTCAGCCGCTGATGGTCTGATTAAAATAGGGGCTGTTGAGCGCCCAGCGGTCGGAGGGATCCCATCCGTCATGCACCGGATCGGTGATGCGGCGGGGAACGCCGGGACCGTAAGGACCGCTTTCCTGCGTGATTCTCACTTCGGTGCCGAGGGGGATGTTGTCATACATCCACTTGCAGTCGCGCACACACATCCGGATGCAGCCGTGGGAAGCGGGACTTCCCAGTTTATCGTATTCCTCGTTTTTGAGGGTGGAAACGTCCTTCTTTTTATAAGGCACCGAGTGGAAGAGATAACGCGTGCTGATGGAAGTGCAGTACTGTCCGTACACACCGTTCATAAACCGCCAGCGGTATTTGGCTCTGGCGCGATAGATACCGGTGTCGGTGGGGGTATCGTCCGAACCGGTGGAACAGGTGAAGCGCTTGACAACGATATTGTAAAGACCGTCTTCATCCGGCTCATACACCACGGTGGACTGACTGCCGAGATAAACCACCACCAGATATTTGGTGGTACTGTAAGGCACGCCGGGATACTCGTCGTTCCATGTGGTGACGGCGGTTGTCTCGGTGGGAGGCTCTGTGGTGGAGGCAGTATCCGTGGCTGAAACCTTCGGCGCGGAGAGCAGGTCGCTCAGACTGACAGGGGTTGTGTGATCACTGCCCGAAACCGGTTGGTCGGTATCGGCACCGTGTACCGTACACCCTGTGGCGCACAGCAGGCAGATCAGAAAGACCGCTGCCAACCGTACCGGCAGGGAGGATTGAGATAAGAGGGGGCGCGTCATAGTGGTTCTCCTTCTTATGACAGTTTGTTATATTGGATTCAGTGATCGCGTTCAGGAATAATAAGGATTCCCCGTGGACCATTGGTCGGAGGGATCCCAGCCACTGTACGTTTCGTCGGTGCGGCGGCGCGGAACGCCGGATCCGGCGGGTCCGCTGTCGTTGACAATGCTGACCTCGGTGCCGATGGGACAGTTGTCATAAATCCATTTGCAGTCTCTCACGCACATCCGGATGCAGCCCTTGGAAGCGGGGGTGCCGAGCTTGTCGTATTCCTCGTTTTCCAGTGTGGAGGCATCCTGCTTATAATACGGCACGGAATGGAACAGATAGCTGCTGCTGATGGAACTGTTCCACTGCCCGTACACACCGCCCACCAGCCAGCGCCAGCGATACTTGGCGCGGATGTGATAGGTGCCGATGCGGGTGGGAGAGGAACTTCTGCCGGTAGAGCAGGTGAAGGTTTTGACAATCCGGGTATAAGCGCCGCTGCTGTCCTTGCCGTAGACCACCGTGGACTGACTGCCCTTGTAGACGGTGATGAAATAGGGAGAAGCCCCGCCCTGTTCAGTGGCTTTGGTTGTGGTAGTAGTTTTGGACGCGGACGTAGTTGTATTCGACGCGGAGGTGGTTGTCTTGGATGCAGAAGTCGTCGTTTTCGATGTCGAAGTAGTGGTCTTGGATGTCGAAGTAGTGGTCTTGGATGTCGAAGTAGTGGTCTTGGATGTCGAAGTAG
>CAMJHU010000059.1 GCA_946405565.1 uncultured Clostridia bacterium | reverse complement strand
CACACCCGTCTATTCCGTCCTTGCCAAAGACGGCGACAATCTCTATGTCGCGCTCTTTGCTCTGGGACAGGATTTTGTAGACGTAAAGTCAGTCGCTTCGTATTTCAATTTATTGCAATAGCATCACGGAAGGGAACGATCTCAAATGAAAAAAATACTGGTTGCCGAAGATGAAGACGCCATCAGAGAATTTGTCGTCATCAATCTCAAACGCTCCGGCTATGACGTCTTTGACGTCAACAACGGCAGCGACGCCCTCGCCGCCTACGACAGCCACAGCGGGGATTTCGACATCGCCCTGCTTGACGTCATGATGCCCGGCATGGACGGCATTTCGCTCTGCCGCGAACTGCGCAAGCGCAACAGCAATCTCGGTATCATCATGCTCACCGCCAAATCCCAGGAAATGGATAAGGTCAACGGTCTGATGAACGGCGCCGACGATTACATTACCAAGCCTTTCAGCCCCAGCGAGCTCATGGCGCGCGTGGACGCGCTTCACCGCCGTGTGGCACTCAGCGACGGCAGCGATCAGTCCTTCAAAGAGGAGCTTTCCTCCGGCAGCTTTGTCCTCAACCTGCGCAACCGCACGCTCAGCAAAAACGGCGAATTGGTGGAACTGACACAGGTGGAATTCCAGATCATGGAATACTTCTTTTCCAATCCCCGCACGGCGCTCAGCCGTGTGGACATTCTCAAACACGTCTGGGGCGAAGCCTTTTACGGGGAAGAAAAAATCGTGGACGTCAATATCCGCCGTCTGCGCATGAAAATCGAGGAAAAACCATCGACGCCCCGCCACATTGTCACCGTCTGGGGACTGGGATATAAATGGGAAGCGTAGAGGAGGGACCGTCCTTGCCCGACAGACTCAAACCCGACTGGACCGCGCTCCGGCAGTCCGCAGAGAAAAAAACCGCCGCTTTTACGGAGTGGCTACGCCAGACGCCCCGCCATTTCTTCCTGCCCTACATTGAGATGATCCGGGGCAAGGGCATCACCCGCCGCTGGCTGGTGACCACTTTTTCCATTCTGGGCACGGCGCTGCTGCTGATCTTCATCGTCGCCGTCTCTCTCATCAAAAGCTATTACTACAATAACATCCAGCAGATCGTCAGTCAGAGAGCTTCCGTCGCGGCGTCTTACTTTGCCCAGACCGGCAGCGACTATCAGCTCGCCGCGCAGAGCTTTGTGGAAGGCTTTGAGGATAAAAACAAAATGGAAGTGCAGTTCATCAATGCCAAAGGACGCATCGTTGTCACCTCTTCCGGCTTTGAGCCTCCTGTTGACCAGAGTATTCCCGATTATACCGCCGCGTGTCTCTCCGGAAAATCCGGCACATGGATCGGACGCAACGAAAACCGCGAACACATCTATGCTGTCACCTATCTGCTCAAAGGTTCCAACCTCAAGGGCAAAGAGGCAATCCGTATGGTGGTATCGCTGCAGCCCACCGACGAAGCCGTGCGGAGCAGCATTATCATGATCAGTGTGGTCATGCTGGTGGTACTGCTGTTCATTTCGGTTTCCAGTTCCTATTTTATCCGCTCCATAGTCACCCCGGTCAAGAACATCACCAGCATCGCGGGACATATCGCCAGCGGCGATTTTTCCATTCGTCTCGAAAAAGAACATGATGACGAAATCGGGGATCTGGTGGATTCCATCAACGCGATGGCTGCCGAACTGGCGCTGAGTGAAAACGCCAAGAATGACTTTATCTCCTCCGTCTCCCATGAACTGCGCACTCCGCTCACCGCTATCAAGGGCTGGAGCGAAACGGTTCTGATGTGCGGCACCTCCGACGAAGCCATGATGAAGCGCGGTCTGGGCATCATTATCAACGAAACCGAACGTCTGAGCGGACTGGTGGAGCAGCTTCTCGACTTTTCCCGTATGCAGAGCGGACGCATGGTCATGAATTTTCAGATGCTCGATATTGTCGCTGAAATTGACGATGTGGTGTTTATGTTTGGCGAAAAAGCCAAAAAGGAAGACAAACGCCTGACCTTCTATGAGCCGGAGGAAACCATTCCGGTCATGGGCGACCGCGACAAGCTCAAACAGGTCATTATCATCATACTGGACAACGCCATGAAATACAGCGAGCCGGGCGGCGAAATATATATTTACACCTCCGCAACCGACGATCAATTCACCATCGGCGTGCGCGACCACGGCTGCGGCATTCCCGCCGACCAGCTTCCCAAGGTCAAACAGAAATTCTATAAAGCCAACACCAATAAAGGCGGCTTCGGCATCGGTCTTGCCGTCGCGGACGAAATCATCACCAAGCATAACGGCGAAATCCATATTGACAGCATCGAAGGCGACGGCACCAACGTGACCATCACGCTGCCTATCGTCCGCCAGACCAGTCAGATCGAAATCAATCCCGTCGCCGAACCGACGGAAGAGAAAGAGGAATCAACCCATGAGCAAGTGTGAAACCAAGTGCAAATATACCTCCATCGGCGGTCAGGCATTGATTGAGGGCGTCATGATGCGCGGTCCGCAAAAGACAGCTATGGCGGTGCGCACGCCCGATAAGCAGATTGTGGTGGAGGACGTGGAAGCCGTCAATCCCGCCGACCGTCCCGCGATCTTCAAATTACCGCTGCTGCGCGGCGTGTATGCCTTTGTCGATTCCATGCGGATGGGTTCCAAAACCCTCATGCGTTCGGCGGAACTGGCGGGAGAAGCGGAAGAGGAAGAACTGTCGCCGTTTGAAAAAAAACTCAACGATCTTTTCGGCGAACACCTCTTCAACGCGCTGATGACAGTCGCGATGGTACTGGGCGTGGCAATCGCCGTACTGCTCTTTTTTGTGATACCGTCGGGACTGTACGCGGGTCTGGCAAAGGTGATACCGTTCTTACAGGACAACAATCTGCTGCGTTCCGTCTTTGAGGGCGTATTTAAAATCGTGATGTTCATCCTCTACATCTTCCTTTGCACCCGCATGAAGGATATGCACCGGGTCTTTGAATATCACGGCGCGGAACACAAAACCATCTTCTGCTACGAAGCCAAGCAGGAACTCACCGTCGAAAACGTCCGTAAATTCAAGCGCTTCCATCCCCGCTGCGGCACCAGCTTCATCATCATTATGCTGATTCTGGGCATCGTCATCGGCTTCTGCATCCGGATTGACACCGTGTGGCTGCGCACACTCGTCCGGCTCTGCTGCCTGCCCATTGTCATGGGCGTGGGCTATGAACTCATCCGCTTCTGCGGGAAGCACGATAATCTTCTCACCCGCATTATCGCCGCGCCGGGACTCTGGATGCAGCGCATTACCACCTTTGAGCCGTCCGACGATCAGATCGAATGCGCCATCGCCGCCATGAAAGCCGTCATTCCCGAAAACACGGAGGGACAGATCGTCTGATGACCATTTTCAACGTTCCAACCATTCAACAGGCTTATATACAGGGCAAACTCATTCTCTCAAAGGCAGGGCTGGAAAGTCCTGCCTTTGACGCCTTATGCCTTCTGGAACCCGCGTTCGGTGTTCACGACCGCCGTGAACTGACGCTGCGGGGAACGGAAACGCCCGACGCGGAACGACTGGCGCTGTATGGAAATTTCATCAAGCGCCGTCTGCGCGAACCGCTGCAATATATTCTGGGGCATTGGGAATTCGACGGCATGGCGCTGTCGGTAGGAGACGGCGTACTGATTCCGCGTGAGGATACCTTAGCACTCGTGGAGGCTGCGGAGTCAGTGCTGCAAGGGATTTCCCGCCCCCGCATTCTTGACCTGTGCGCCGGCACCGGCGCGGTCGGACTGGCGCTCGCCCGACGGCTGACCCATGCGGATGTGACCTGCGTGGAGCTGTCGGACAAGGCACTGCCCTACCTCGAACATAATCTCGCGGCATTCGGCGAAGGACGGGTACACAGCGTCACGGGCGATGTGCTGCTCCCGCCCGGTCAGATTCCCGCATTCGCCCATCAGACCGCCTCCTTCGACGCCATTGTCTCCAACCCGCCCTATATTCCGTCCCGCGATATCGACGCGCTGCAATGGGAGGTTCACTGCGAACCCCGCATGGCGCTCGACGGCGGCAGTGACGGACTGGATTTTTACCGCTCCATATGCAGCCGGTGGACGGCATTGCTCAAGCCCGGCGGACTGGTCGCGTTCGAGATCGGATTTGATATCCGTCAGGAAACCGAAAGCGTTATGACACAGTATTCGATTGGTCACATTTGCGCAAGGAAGGATATTTCCGGAATTGATAGGTGCATTTTTGGTACTCTGACCGCTTCCACATAAAAATTCCACTTGCTATTCCGCCGGAAATAGGATATAATCGTTTCAGAAATCAAACGAGAAGGAATGATGATATATGGCAGTGGATAAGAAAAAAGCACTCGAAACAGCAATGGCAAATATTGAAAAACAGTTCGGCAAGGGCGCCGTCATGAAGCTGGGACAGAATTCCGCCCTCCATGTGGAAGCAATCTCCACCGGTTCGCTGGGTCTGGATCTCGCGCTCGGCATCGGCGGTCTGCCGCGCGGCAGAATCATCGAAATCTACGGACCGGAATCCTCCGGTAAAACCACCCTCGCTCTGCACTGCATCGCCGAAGCGCAGAAAAAAGGCGGTGACGCGGCATTCATCGACGTGGAACACGCGCTCGACCCGGTGTACGCGTCGGCACTGGGCGTAAACATCGACGAGCTGCTGGTTTCCCAGCCGGACAACGGCGAACAGGCGCTCGCCATCACGGAAGAATTGGTACGCTCCGGCGCGATTGACGTCATCGTGGTGGACTCCGTGGCGGCACTGGTTCCCCGCGCCGAAGTCGAAGGCGACATGGGCAGCACCTTTGTGGGATTGCAGGCGCGTCTCATGAGTCAGGCACTGCGCAAGCTCACCAGTGCCATCGGCAAATCCAACTGCATTGCTATCTTCATCAATCAGCTCCGCGAAAAAGTGGGTGTGGTCTATGGCAACCCCGAAGTCACGCCGGGCGGCCGCGCACTCAAATTTTACAGCTCCGTGCGCATTGAAATCCGCAAAGGCGAAGTGCTGAAATCCGGCTCGGACGTCATCGGCGCCCGCACCAAGGCAAAGGTGGTCAAGAATAAGATTGCCCCGCCCTTCCGCTCGACGGAATTTGACATCATGTACGGCGAAGGCATCAGTCACAACGGCGAACTGCTCGATCTGGCGGTGGAACTGGGCATCGTCAAGAAAGGCGGCGCGTGGTTCTCCTATGGGGAAACCCGCCTGGGACAGGGACGCGACAACGCCAAAAATTTCTTCGTCGAACATCCCGACGTGGCACAGGAAATCGAAGACCAGGTACGCGCCAACGCGGACAAGCTGCTCAACGCCAAAAAGCCCGCCCGCGCCACTGCCAAAAAGAAAGAGGACAGCGCTGATACCGCTCCGAATGCCGGCACGGAGATTGCCATCGACGACATTCCGATTCCCGACGAATTCCTCGATACCGTCCAGCCCGACCGTCCCAAGAAAAACATCGACATTTCCGTGGACTGAGTGAATCGGTATGATCATTGACGAGATACGGCGGCAGAAGGGTCATCTGGTGGTTCTGTACAGCGAGGGAGAACCGATTGTCTCTCTTGACAGCGATATGGCGGACGAAATGAAACTGCAACCCGGACGGGATTACACCGTGGAAGAACTGCAAGCCCTTCTCACACAGTCGCAGTTCCGGCGCGCCCGCTCCAAAGCGCTGTATCTGCTGGAATTCAAGGATTATCCGCGCAAGGAACTCATCACGCGGCTCCGGAAGGATTTTGACGAAGCGTCCGTCCGCGCGGCAGTGGATTTTCTCGAAGAAATCGGCGCGATAGATGACCGTCGGTACGCCGAAGCCGCCATCCGCCACCTTGCGGGGTACAAGCATTACGGGCGGCGGCGCATTTTACAGGAGCTTTCCCAAAAAGGCATTGACCGCGACACGGCGGAAGAAGCGCTCGACGCATACGGGCTGGACGAACCCGCCATGATTCTGGAACTGCTGGAAGGTCGGTTTGACAAGGATTTAAGCGACCTCAAAGGCATCCAGCGCACCATTGCCACGCTGACGCGATACGGCTTTGGCTACGGCGATATACGGGATGCCCTGCGGGAATATACCGACAGATTGGAAGAATAACAAAAAAAAACGGGAACCGATACACTGCTCCGGTGTGTCGGTTCCCTGTTTGTTTATTTTGGGAAAGGCAAATTTGGGAGGGGGCTTTGTTGGTATTCGCCTGACCCCCGTTTGGGAGATTGGCTCGTCTCGCTCGGCAGCACGTTGTGCTGCCTGCCGGTGGCGCTGCCCCCGGTCCCCTGCAAGGGCTACTCGCCCTTGACCTCGGCAGGGAGCTTACCCCCTGCACCCCGCGCTCCGCATTCGCTCCGCTAATTGTGCAGATATTTTTTCAAATCGTCCATCTGCCGTGCGCAATCCTCCGCGCCCAGATCATAGATCGCTTGCAGTTTTTTCGTATCCCGCTCGATATGCTTGACCTTCACCAGCCGGGACGGACGGATGACAAAAATTTCGCCGCGCTGTTCCATGTCAATGATCTTTTCCACGCAGGCATTATAGTCCGCATAACGACGGTTAATGCGCTCCGACAGCTTGGGATAGTTTCCGTAAACCAGTCGGGCAAGCCGTTCATCGCCTTTTTTCTTACGGTAATCCAGCGGACGGGTCAGCACCACAATAATTTTATCATAGCCCATTTCCTTGCATTTGTCCACGGGAATACTGTCTGCCACGCCGCCGTCAAGGTACTGTTTGCCCTCATATTCCACCATGTGCGAGACAAACGGCATGGCTGCCGTCGCCCGCATGACTTCGATCTGGGCAAAGCAATCGTCAATTTTGATGTACTCCGCCTCGCCGGTTTCCACATTGGTGACTGTCGCGTAAAAATCCACGCCGGAGCGTTCAAAGGCTTGCTCGTCGAACACGTCCAGTTCCGAGGGCAGTTTATAATAGGCAAACTGCTTGTTAATGATATTGCCGGTACAAAGCAGCGAGCGGATACCCATATAACTGCCGGTCGGCGCGTATTTGAGATTATAGCGCAGCGCCCGTCCGCGCTGCCCGGAAGCATAATTCACTCCGAACAGCACACCGGCGGACGTACCGATCACACCGTCCGCATGAATGCCATGATCCATCATCACATCCAGCACGCCTGCGGTGTACAATCCCCGCATCGCGCCGCCTTCCAGCACCAGTCCCACACTCATTTGGCTCATATCTCCTTGCTTTTTTTACCGTTTTACCGCATTTCGGTCATCAGTTCGCAGCCGGTTTTCTCAAAGAAAGCCTCTGCCCATTCGCTGCTGCAATAAAACATCTCACAGGTGGAATTGTCGTCCATGTAATACAGGCGATTGACGTCTCCCTGCTGCTCCAGCACGCCGTTGATGTAGGAAATCAGACTGATGTCAAACCAATTGTAAAAGAACTCCGCCTTATAGGAACATTTTTTTCCGTTGAGCTTGAACTGAACGGTGCGCTGGTACACTTCGCTCTTTTTTTCCTTGTCGCTCAGTGACGACAGCTTGACGTTGGTGATCTTCACCGCGCCGCCGCTGATGGCATTCACGCCTTCCAAAAAATTCTTGAGCGAACGGTCGCTCGCGCCGTTTTCCATCTCGAAGGCAAACACCTTGTCGGAAGAAGGGGTGAAGGTTTTGGTCTTTTTGTCATAACTGCCTTTTCCCATCAAAGCCAGCACACGACCGACCTTGTTATAGGCTTCCAGTTCCTCCTGCCCCAGATCATTCCATGAAGCTTCCGCTTTCGCCAGCGTTTCCCCGTCCACCGGAACGCCCAATTCGTTCAGCGTTTCACCGATCTGTGAAAAGCTCATGGCATTGGGATCCACAAATTCAGCAAAATCTTCCTCACTGACGGTATCGTCCCCAGACGTGACCGACACATCGCCCGTCGAAACCGGTTTTCCGTTATCCTCCGACGTTCCCTGACAGCCCGCCAGCATCGCGACAGTCATCACAACTGTCAACCATCTGACCCACCATGACGAATGCTTTCCCAATCGTATCTCCCGCCTTTCGCTTTCACATATTCCTACGGTTATCTCAGCGCCTTTGCCCAACATCAGAGCCGGGCAAGCGCCTGATCGATGTCGGCGATAATGTCGTCCTTGTCCTCAATGCCTATCTCGACGTTCGTGCTGCCCGCCCCGAGACCCTCGACAAACACTAATATGCTCTTCGCACGCGCCTCCTGGTCCTTCAGCAGCTTCTTCATCGTCTTGATGACGTTCACGAACTGCAACGACGGCAGAAATCCCGCCACCGCCGTCAGCAATGGCAAGATGATGATCACCCAAAACGACGGAAACGACTTTATGAAGTCCGATAGCGTCCGTTCGCTCTGATGAAATGAGTCGCTGTTCGCTGCCATCAGCAGTACGACAAGCGACACCACGAGTCCAAATATTAGTCCTCGCAGTGCGTATATCCACGTTAGTCGCTTGAGTTTCTTTTTCTTCATCTCTTGCTCAGCTTATCTGACTTCTTAATACCT
>CAMJHU010000058.1 GCA_946405565.1 uncultured Clostridia bacterium | reverse complement strand
CTCAAGTGGGTCAACGTGGTAGAGTATCAGTAATATAGGCGCGGTGCTGACGTCACAGCGCTGTGTAAGGAACGATGCAGAAATATTCATACATTTCATTTGCTGAAAGATGCAGGCTGACTGTATTCTTCCGCATAAAATGACTGACTCAATTCTGCATAGTTCCTAAGAAACGCGGAGTGTGCGCAACCAAAACGGCGCGCTCCGCGTTTCGTTTTTTGTAGATTTCATGGATTCATGGGGTTACGCTTGACAAAGCCGCGGCAGTATGGTTTAATAACCAAAGAAACCTTTTTGGTATGAGAGGGAGAAAAAATAATGGAATTGATTTTTGACCCGAAAACCCAGCAAGTGTCGATTGACAAGTCCAAGTTTTCCATTAAAATGAAGACCGCGTTTGCGGAGGGGTATTTTCTGCGCAAGCGCCGGAGAGACCTTCGCCGGGCGGCAGCCAAAATCGGCGGCGTGTTTCATTTTCTGGTGAAGGATGAGCCGCATCCGGATGAGGCTGACGAATCGGTGGAGCCGGTCGCCGTTGAAACCGAAAAAGCCGCGGAAGCCCACAAAACGCCCGGAAAACTCGCGGAAATGGATGAACGCATCGGACGTGACGCGCGGTATTCTTTGATGAAAGACCTCCCCATTGTCCCCAACCGCATTGTATTCAGTACGTTCCAGAATACCTATACCTGCAACCCCCGCTATATCGCGGAGGAATTGTGCCGTCGCCACGCGGATTGTGAAATCATTTTCATGGTCAACCGTGCGGTGTATCAGGATAAGGACGCCTATGAGATTCCGCCGGGAGTGCGGCTTGTGCAGCGCGGTTCGATTGCCAGCTTCGTGGCGCTGGGTACGGCAAAAATCTGGGTGGACAACGCCCTCAACTGCATCTGGAAGGATATCCCCAAAAAAGAAGGTCAGATTTATATCAACACCTGGCACGGCTCTCTCGGCATCAAGCGGCTGGGCGGCGACGCGCATTGGCTTGGCATCGCGGAGCAGTCGCAGGATTATATCGATTATTTTCTCACCAACAGCACCTTCGATGAATGGGTGTTCCGGAATTCTTTTTGGTCGGATGAGACAAAAGTACATTTCCTGAGATACGGTCATCCGCGCAACGATATTTTCTACAATGAGGAAGAACTGACCAGACTCAGAAAAAAGGTTTATACGAACCCGAAATTCAATATCAAACCGGACGTTCATACGGCGCTCTATGCGCCGACCTTCCGCGACAACAAGGGCGACGTCAGCGCCATCCGTATAGACTGCGGCAGGCTTAAAACGGCACTGGAAGACAGATTCGGCGGCAAGTGGAAAATCATTGTCAAGGCGCATATGCACAACCGCCACAATCCGCAATTGCGGGAGATGTTTGCCCAGATGGATCATGTGATCGACGCGAGCGATTACAACGATATGCAGGAGCTTCTCGCGGCGGTGGACGTGGGCATTACCGATTATTCCAGCTGGATTTTCGACTTCATCGCGACCCGTCGTCCCGGCTTTATCTATGCCCGCGACATCGAACAGTATATCAACTCCCGCGGCTTCTATTATCCGCTGAGTGAAACGCCCTTCTCGATTGCCTCTTCTGATGAACAGCTCTGCGCCAATATTATGAAGTTTGACGAGGAAGACTATGCGAAACGGCTTCAGGCATTCTTTGTCGGCAAAGGCTATTTTGAAGACGGTACGGCTTCCGAGCAAACGGCGGATTTCATTCTGGCAGAAATCGAAAAGGAAAAGCAGAAGCAGGCACATCAGACCCATTGACAGCCTATCGGCGCATGGTATTATTTCAGATACCGTGCGCCTTTTTTGGGCGGAGACAACATGAAACTTTCGTTTGACAAACCGCGGGGAGTGTGGTTTAATGGTACTATGTTTACGATACAGGGAGGCTGCTGTATGAATGCTGTCTTTTTAGAGGATTTGAAAAATATAGCGGATAGCGATATCCGATGGGAGAAGCTCCGGGACAAGACCGTGATGGTCACGGGCGCGTCGGGTATGATCGGTACCTATGCCGTGGGGACGCTGCTCCACCTCAATGATACAAGCCATCTCGGCGTGAAGGTGCTGGGCGTGGTGCGCAATGCCGGTAAAATTCCTGAGGAAATCCGGCAGCACCCGGATTTTCAGACGGTGGTGCATGACGTGACACAGCCCTTCGCGATGGAAGGTCCCGTGGATTACATCATCCACGCCGCCAGTCCCGCTAGTCCGCTGATTATGAAGGACAAGCCGGTCGAAACCATTGCCGCCAACACATTGGGAACCTTCTACACGCTGGCGCTCGCCAAAGAGAAGGGCGCACAGGGCTATCTTTATATTTCCTCGCGCGAAATCTACGGTCAGCCGTCGCCCGAGCAGGAATTCTTCTATGAGGACACCTATGGCTTTGTGGATCCCCTCAATGCCCGTTCCTGCTATCCGGAAGGCAAAAAGGCGGCGGAAACCATGTGCGTGAGCTATCGGCAGGAGTACGGCGTGAATGCCGCAATTGCCCGTCTGGCGCACACCTACGGACCCTTTATGTCGATTGACGACGGTAGGGTGCAGGCGGATTTTCTCCGCAACGTGCTGTTCGGGGAAAATATTGTGCTGAAAAGTCAAGGCACTGCGGTCAGAACCTACACCTATATCGCCGACGCGATGGACGGTTTGTTCCGCGTTCTGCTCAACGGCGAGGATACCGTTTACAATATCGGCGACGAGAACGGCAAGGTTTCCATCCGGGAACTGGCGGAACTGCTGGTAGGACTGCGTCCGGAAGCGCATCTCCGGCTGGTCTTTGACATCCCCGAAGGCGGCACGCAGGGAACCGCGCCGTTTACGGCGGGCATTCTCAGCAGCGGCAGAATCCGCGCGATTGGCTGGCAGCCGCGCTATACGGTGGCGCAGGGCTTTGAGCGGACGCTGCAATTTTTGGAAATCGAGCGGGAAGCGGGAAGGATTGGAACAAAATGAGCCAGAATATCGCGATTATCTTCGCCGGGGGCAGCGGCGCCCGCATGGGGTCGGGACTGCCCAAGCAGTTTCTGGAGGTGGGGGGCAAGCCCGTCATTATCCACACCCTCAATATCTTTGAGGAACACGACGAAATCGACAGGATTTACATTGCCTGCAAAGCGGATTATATTCCCCGCCTGAAACGGCTGATTGACCGTTACCGCATTACCAAGGTGGCGGGCGTGGTGCCGGGCGGCACCACCGGGCAGGATTCGATTTATCAGGCGCTTTGTCTCGCCAACGAAGAAAACAGCGGGGACGATATCGTGCTGATTCACGACGGTGTGCGTCCATATGTGACAAACGAGGTCATCCGTCAGGCGATTGCCTGTGTCAAGGCGCACGGCTCCGCCATCACCTGCACGCCGCTGTTTGAAACGCCCGTGGTCAGCACCGACGGCGAACACATCGACGATGTGCCGCCCAGAGAGCATTTCTTTACGGCGCAGGCGCCGCAGTGCTTCTACCTTCGCGACGTGATGGAGGCGCACGGGAAGGTGCGTGCCGTCAACCCTATGTACGAAGGCATCGTGGATACCTGCTCGCTGATGAAATCGCTGGGCAAGGACGTCGTGATGGTCAAGGGCAACCGCGGCAATATCAAGGTGACAACGCCGGAGGATTTGTATCTCTTCCACGGGCTGATGCAGTATCATGAGGTGGAGCAGATTTTCGGCTTCGGCGAGAAGGAAGTCGCCAGCAATCTGAAAAAGTAACGGGTAATTTCTGTTGGGAGGAATGTCAATTGGCGGACGGCGGCGGAATGCTGACGATGACCCGGATGCGCTGGCAGGGCGTGTATCTTTTCATCACGCTGTCGGGGGAGAATTTGACGCGGTACGAAGTCTGTCTGACGGACAAGAGCGGGAAGCGGGTTTTTCCTTTGGATGAATGGGACACGCAGACCGGCTTGCTGACGGTCAACATCACCAATCTTGGCGGCGGACGCATGGCGGACAACGGCGTGTGGTTCTTCCGGTATCGCGTCAGAGACAGCCATGACGCGTGGAAAGACCTGCCCATCACGCGGGAAGTGGGCTATTCGCTCGCCGGTCTCGACAAGGTGTACCGCTACGGCGGCATCGCCTACGCGTATGCGGTGACGTTTGCCATTGAGGGTGAAGGAGAAGCGCTCCACTGTTCCATGACGTGCACCTATCTGGTCAAAAACGACACGTCCCGCAGGCGCGTGTTCCGCGCGGAATCGAGCCGATGGGGTTCGAGAATGCAGCGGCAGCTGATTTACGGGCTGGAGTGCGGCATCAACGGCATCTATCAGATCATGTCCCGACTGACCCCGAAGAAGGGAAACCGCGTGCTGCTGATGTCGGAATCGCGGGTGCCGATGAACGGCAATCTCAAGGCGCTGGACGAGCGCCTCAGGGAACGGGGGTTGGACAAATCCGCGCTGAAGCTGTCCTGCTGGTTCCACAAGACGCTGGAGGGCAGCCGCTTCAAAATCCTGCTGTTCTGGCTGAAGCTGGCATTTCTGGCGGCAAGACAGGATATCATCTTTGTGGACGATTACTGCCCCTTCTTCAACAGCGTCACGCTCCATCCCCAAACCACGCTGGTACAGGTGTGGCACGCGGGCGTGGGGTTCAAATCGGTGGGCTATGCCCGCTTCGGCACCGACGGCAGTCCCAAGCCGGAGCGCTGCTGCTATCGGCAGCAGGATTACGCGATTGTGGGCGGCGAGGCGCTGCGGGAGGTCTATGCGGAGGTCTTCGGCATGGACAAAAAACAATGTCTCCCCTACGGACTGATGCGGCTGGACGGTTATCTCGACCCCGCAAAACAGGCGGTGTTCCGCGAAACGTTTTACCGGGAACATCCGGAACTGTCCGGCAAAAAGCTGATTCTCTTTGCGCCGACCTTCCGCGGCGCCAGTCAGCGCACGTCGTACTATCCCTACGACAAACTGGATTTTGCCAAAATATATGAAATGTGCGGAGACGAATACCGGTTTCTCATCAAGCAGCACCCCTTTATTCCCCACAAGGTGCCCATCGGGGAACGCTATGCCGACCGCATTTTCGATTTTACTTCTTTCCCCGATATCAACGATTTGTTTTATGTGACGGATATTCTTATTACGGATTATTCGTCCAATATCTATGAATTTTCCCTGCTGGAACGTCCCATGCTCTTCTTTGTGTTCGACAAGGAGGAATATGAGCTGACGCGGGGGGTTCACCGCACGGTGGACCGGTACGCGCCGGGCAAGCTCTGCCGCACCTGCGATGAGCTGATTGCCGCGATTCAGAACGGCGACTTCGAGCAGGAAAAGGCGCGGCGCTTTGTGGCGGAGAATTTTGACCATTCGGAGGGTCTTGCCGCCGACAGGGTGATTGACAACCTGATTCTGAAAAAACCGATGGGAGGACAATAACGCGATATGGTGGCGATTATCGATTACGGAGCGGGCAATCTGCTCAGTGTGCAGAAGGCATTGGATTTTATCGGCTGTGAAAATGCAGTGACAAGTGACCCCGACATCATCGCCGTGGCGGACGGCGCGATACTGCCCGGCGTGGGTTCGTTCGGCGACGCGATGGAGCATATGCACACATACGGACTGGTGGAGGCGGTTCAGGACTTCGCGGCAGGCGGCAAGCCGTTTCTCGGCATCTGTCTGGGGTTGCAGGTGCTTTTCGACCGCAGCGAGGAATCGCCGGGCGTGGACGGTCTGTCAGTGCTGCCCGGCGAGGTGAGGCGTTTTCCGTCGGATATGGGACTGAAAATTCCCCATATCGGCTGGAATTCCATTGCCTGCCGCCCGGACTGTCCGCTGTTTGAGGGACTGCCGACGGAGCCGTATGTGTATTTTGTCCATAGCTATTATCTGAACGCCGCCAGTGACGACGCGGTTGCCGCCACGGCGGATTACGGTATTCCCTTCCACGCGGCGGCGTGGCGCGGCAATGTCTTTGCCACGCAGTTCCACCCCGAGAAGAGCGGGGCGGTAGGCTTGCAGATACTGCGCAATTTCGCGGCGCTGACGAATTAGCGGAGCGAATGCGGAGCGTGGGAGTCGAGGGGGGCGAGCCCTCCTCGCAGGTCAAGGGCAGCGCCCTTGCGGGGACCGGGGCAGCGCCCCGGGAGGCAGGCTTTAGCCTGCCGGGCGAGACGAGCCAAGACCAACAACGGGGAAGGGCGAATTCCAAAAAGGAACCCTCCCCATCCATTTCCCCAAATGACGAAATCAGGGAAGGAGCAACCAAAAAAATATGTTTGCCAAAAGAATTATCCCCTGTCTGGACGTGAAGGACGGCAGGGTGGTCAAGGGCGTGAGCTTCGTGAATCTGCGCGACGCGGGCGACCCGGTGGAGTGCGCGGCGGCTTACGACCGTCAGGGCGCGGACGAACTGGTCTTTCTGGACATCACCGCGTCGTCGGACGACAGAAGCATTGTCATCGACATGGTGCGGCGGGTCGCGGAAACGGTGTTTATTCCCTTTACCGTGGGGGGCGGCATCCGCACGGTGGACGATTTCACGGGACTGCTGCGGGCAGGCGCCGACAAGGTATCGGTCAATTCGGCGGCGATTCTGCGTCCGGCACTCATTTCGGAAGCCGCCTATAAATTCGGCAGTCAGTGTGTGGTCGTCGCGATTGACGCCAAACGCCGTGCCGACGGCGACGGCTGGACGATTTACAAAAACGGCGGGCGCGTGGATATGGGCATTGACGCCGTGGAATGGGCGGTGGAAGCCGAACGGCGCGGCGCGGGCGAAATCCTGCTCACCAGTATGGACTGCGACGGGCAGAAGGCGGGATATGACCTTGCCCTGACCCGCGCTGTCAGCGAAAGCGTCGGCATTCCGGTCATCGCTTCGGGCGGCGCGGGAAGTAAAGAACACTTCCTCGACGCACTCACCCAAGGCAAAGCCGACGCGGCGCTCGCGGCGTCGCTGTTCCACTTCAAGGAGCTCGAAATTCCCGACCTCAAACGCTATCTCGCGGAGAACGGCGTGTCGGTCAGACGGTAGTTTTTTCACTGTTTCACTAGGGATACGCTGAATCAGTCGATTCAGCGTATCCCTACAACCAAGCGCCCCATGACGGAACCAAAACGGTGCCGTCATGGGGCGCAGATTTTTTTGAAGTTTTAGAGCCTTTTCAGATAAATGCCGTTATTTCGCGGAGGATGGTTCTTCCGTCGGAGCCTTTACCGCGTCCGTGACCGCTTCCGCCGCAGTCGGGAGTGTGGGCGGCGCGGGCGGGGTGGAAGAATCCTTTTTCCGCGTGAGCCGTACAATGCCGTCGCCGAGCAGTTGGGTGACAATGGCGAACAGCAATGTCTGAATCACAATGTTGACAATCTGTCCGTTCGGGTCAAGATGGGTGTAGTAGTGGGTGGTGAGTACAATGGCGGCTGTCTGGGCGAGATAAATCGACAGGCTGAATTTGCCGAGGAAATAGGACACCGGATTGTCAAAGAGTTTGCCGGAATAGGTCAGTCCGCTGAACGACAGCGTGACGGCGGTAAAAATAAAGAAGAGCGCCGCGAATTCATACTGCCACGGGAAGGTCATGATGACGAAGAAGACCACCACCGTATAGCAGACCCATTCCAGAAGCGTCAGGAGCGCGCGTCTGACCGCGCCGATTTTGTCTTTCAGGGGCGCGAGATATTCCTTGGCAAGGGCGTAGGCGAAGGTGCCCAGCAGGATTTCGCCGAAGCCCCGGATCATGCCGCGGTAGAAATGTCCCTCCCAGACCGCCACGCCGGACAGCCGTCCGCAGGTGTAGCCGAGATAGCCGAGAATCATCAGCGAGCCGACCGGCGCCGCCACTTTGGTGAAGACCTCGAAATACCGGCGGCAGAGCGGATAGATCACCGCAATGGCAATCATCATGACCGAGAGATACCATTCGACGTGATTGAGATTGCCGGCGGGAACGCCGGTCATCTGGAAGAGGAAGAGATTGGGCAGGGAATTGACAAAGAGCAGCACGTTGTGGAACCAGTCATACTGCCGCACGATGACCGCAATAATGAACAGCGTGACAAACGCGATGAAATGATAGGGGAAGATGGCGGTGTATTTCTTCCAGACGAACCTGACGGTTTCGTCGCCGATGGGAGCGTGGGGCTGGCGGTGACGCTGTTTATCCGCGCTCATGGCGAGGAACAGTCCTGTCAGCAGGAAGAAGAATTCCACACCGATCGCGCCGTGGGGGAAGAATCCAAAAAAGACGCCCTTCGCCATCGAAGGTTCGCCGAGAATGTATTTTTCGGCGTGGAAGAGCAGGACGAACGCGGCAAAGGCAAAGCGCCAGAATTCCAGCGTCCCGTTTCGTTTGTTTGATTTTTTTTTCATAATAAGTCCATACCACCTGACTTAGGAACTATGCAGAAAATGACTGATTAAATTCTGCATAGTTCCTTAATAGAATCAACGGCACAATGCGTTACAAAAATATTATAATCATTTCTTTTATTTTTGTCAATTCTGTATGAGATGTTTTTCAAAAAAAAATCCCGACTTGCATACGGCACCTGATAATCGATCAAATGCCTATTTTGCGT
>CAMJHU010000057.1 GCA_946405565.1 uncultured Clostridia bacterium | reverse complement strand
AAAAAGCACAGAGCCACGCGTGTGAGCTATGTGCTTTCCTTTTTTTCCATACGATTTGTCCGAACGGTGCGCCATGCCTGCTGCCTGACTATTTCCGGACATAATTGCGCCAATCGAGGTCGCCTCTCTCCAGACCGTGAATCAGCACTTCCGCTGTCGCCATGTTGGTGGCAACCGGAATGACGTGCATATCACACATCCGGAGAATGTCGATATCCTTCGGCTCGTTAGGCTTTGGAGTAAGGGGATCACGGAAGAAGATCAGCAAATCAATCTCGTTGCAGCCGATATGCGCCGCAATCTGCTCGCCGCCGCCCGCGGAACCCGACAGGAAACAGGTAACCTTCAATCCTGTGGCTTCGCTGATAATACGCCCCGTCGTACCGGTGGCACACAATTTATGCCGACTGAGAATGCCGCAGTAGGCAATGCAAAACTGTACCATCAGTTCCTTTTTGTCATCATGCGCAATTAAAGCAATATTCATGAATGTCATCTCCCAACAAAATTATTCTTTATTATTTCATATTCTGCCGCGTATTAACCGGCTTTCCGCAGATTTACATACAAAATCCCGCGCTGATGCCGCTCCGGTAATCCTATCCCTTCCGCCTTGATAAGAGCGATGTCCTCGCGTCAAGCGGTACTTTCTCACCGTAGAGACGACGCACCGCGTCGCGGCAATACCGCCAAGCCTCTCCGCCGGGATCGGGTCTCACACCGTTTTTCACCGCGTGTCCCGCCGCTCCGTCAAAGGGAATCACACCCAGTAATCGCGCTCCTACCCTGTCGATACAGTCGTCCAGATCGTCCACACCGCCGTCCCGCAGCGTCTCCGGTGAAAACCGCGTGAGCAACAGCCGAATATCGGCACTTCCGCAGCCTTCCTCCACCGCACGCCTGATCCGGCGGCGCAACGCTGCCGCAAAACGCAGACTCAGCGTATCCGCACACGCACAGATGACAAACACGTCAAAACAGCCCGCGCTGCCGCAATCCGGCACCACGCCCGACGGCCAGTCCGCGATGACCTCGGTATCCCGCGCAAAGCGCTCGACCAGCCGACGCACGCCCACACTGCGGGGATCGGTTTCTCCTTCTCCGAAAACCGGCGCCGCCAGCAGCCGAAGCTGTCCGCCGCATTCGATGAGCGCGTCCTCCGCGTCACAGACGCCGCTCAATACGTCGCCCATGTGCATCACGGTCTGTTCCTCCACCGACAGAATATGTGCCAGTGTGCCGCCGAAACCGCACAAATCCAGCAGCGTCACACTTTTTCCCAGTTCCGCCGCCGCCAGTCCCATTCCGGCTGCCGCCAGCGAACAGCCCTGACCGCCCAATGCGGAAATTACTGCGATTTTTCTGCCCAATGTTTCACCATCCTGACGCCGCGCCATTGATATTGTCCCGTTGTTTTTCTGTTCGGCTTCACGTACCATCTACGTGAAAGGGCAAAAAAACATACGGTAAACAGACTTTAATTGTATGATATCACAAAAATCAAAAGAAGTCAAAGAAAATTTTACCGGATTCAGCAGTTTCGACAAGCTTTTACCGCCAAAATTTTCAGGGTAAGTTTGGTGATTTTCCCAAAATAAAGAAAATCATACGCCTTCCTCAACCATCTGATTTCGTCCTTAACCGGCAACTGCGTCTGCCTCATCCCAATTCACAATGCCGCCATCCGGGACATTAGTATATCCCGACGTCTTGGTGGAAAAAAAGTATTCATCAAAAATATCACGCGCGACCTGTGCCATGACCTTGCCGTGACCGCACTTTTCACCAATGACCGCTACGGCTATCTCGGGATTTTCATAGGGCGCAAAGGCAATAAACACCGCGTTCGGTGATTCCACCTTGTTTTCCTTGCGGGCAGACTGGCTGGTATCGGCTGTACCGGTCTTGCCGCCGATCCTGATCTGATAATTTTCAAAAGTGTCCGATGCGGTACCGTCTTCCGTAACGCTTCTCATACCTTCCTTGACGATATCCATCATGGTCTGGGAGGCTTCCAGTTTTGCCAGTACGGTCTTGTTGTTTTCCGCATCGGGAACCACCGTCTCGCTCATATCGTAGGATTTAATGGTTTTGATCAATGTGGCGGAATAGCGGGTTCCGCCATTTGCCAGCGTGGAAAGATAGGCGCAGATCTGCATGGGTGTGAAACGGTTGTCGCTCTGTCCGATGGCTGCCTGCAGCGTATCACCGTCGAACCACAGCATATTGCGCTTGGTACGTTCCTCTCGTCCGGCGAGAATGCCTGTGGCTTCCCCAAAGCCCACGCCGGTCTTGGAGCCCAATCCTAACTGCTTGCAATAGCTGTTCATATTGTCTATGCCCACGCGCTGCGAAATGGTGTAGAAAAAAATGTTGCAGGACACCGAAATCGCCTTGGTTACGTTGACATCCCCGTGAACGCCGTCGCAGTCAAACCGCTTATTGTTGCCTTCCAGAATCAGGAAACCGTTGCAGTGAATCTGTTCGTTACGGTCAATGCCGTATTCACTCGGATTATCCTGATTCTTGTTGTTTTCATATTCCTGCAGCGCACAAAGCGCCATCGCCGGTTTGAAGGTAGAACCGGGCGCATACTGTCCGTTGATGGCACGATTGAAAAGGGGATTGTCCCCATTTTTGCTCAGGTCGTTGTAATCCTTCAGGTAAGTACTCAGATTAAAGGAAGGATAGGTCGCCGCCGCCAGCACTTCAAAGGTATTGACATTCATTGCCACGACAGCGCCCGCGTTGGCATCTGCGCCGCTGCCCACGATGCCTGCCGCCTGCTGCGACTTGATCAGATTCTCGATGGATTCCTGCGCCGCGCGCTGCAAATCGGAATCCAGCGTCATCACCACCGTATTGCCTGCCTTGGGTTCGCGGGTGTATTCGGTGTAAATAACGTTGCCCTTGTCGTCGTGGCGCACTTTTTTGACCCCGTTCTGTCCGCGAAGCTGATCTTCATATTCCTTTTCCACGCCGAATTTTCCCACCACGTCATTATAGCCGTAGCCCTTCTTGCGAAGATTTTCAAATTCTTCCGCGTAGATTTTGCCGGTCAGTCCGATCAGATGCGGCGCCAGCGTTCCCTCCGTGTACTCGCGGATAGGAACAATCTCCACCGTCACGCCCCGGAAAAACTCGGAATTCTCGCTGATGATTTGCATGGTCTGCTGCGAGATGTCCTTGGCAAAGGTAAACGGCGTGGAAGAGTTGAAGCCGTACAGTTCCATCTCCAGCCGCACGCCCATAATCATCCGCGCTACCGACGGCGCCAGCCCCTCGGTTTCATAGCGACTTGCCATTTCGTCAAAGCAGTTCTGCGCCGTGGCGTAACTTTGCAGTTCCAGCATGGATTCCATCTTGCGCACCGCGGAAGCATTATCCGTAAACGTCCATCGCCCCTGCTCGTCCTGTACCAGCGGACAGGAATCTTCCCACTTGGGCGAACCGTCCTCATTCCGCCCTTCGTTTTCGTCTATAATGCGGGTCAGCCGATAGATAATCTCGTTGCGTTTGGGATTTTCCAGTCGGTTGAATTCCGACGCCTGCAGCACAATCGCGTAGCCCATGCGGTTGGAGGCAATCGTCCGCCCGTATCGGTCGAGTATCTCGCCGCGAGCCGCCGTCACCTTGACGCTCGACGCCGTATAGGACAGCGCCGAATCCGCGTACACCCGGTAGTTGACAAGCTGAAAATCCGCCAACTTGATGACATATGCCATGATGACCGCAAACACAAGGCATACCAGCACGATACATCGCTTATAGACCAGTTTCGTATCCATATTCCGTCGCCCCCCAATTCAATTCATCATTCCACTTTTTTCTCAGTCAATCTCAACTGTCATACATACGCGTGGTAATCGCACGGTTGAGATAATAAAACGCCGGCATGAACGCAAGCGACCAGATCAGACGGGGCAGCAGAATTCCTGCGAGAAACAAGCCGGTATCCGCGAGTTTCGCACCCGACAGCAGCACCCATTGCAGTAAAGCCGTCACCACCACCGCCGCCGCGCCCAGAATCAGCGATGTCGCCAGATTGTTCCGCATGAGATACATCACCAGCATCCCGCACCCGAAGCAGAGCGACATGTGAATCAAGCCGTACAATCCGAACGGCGCCGTACTGCCTATATCCAGCAGCAGCCCCGCCGCCAGTCCGAACCACATACCCGCCACATCGCCCTCAAACAGCGAAATGCTGATCGCGCATACGGTCAGCATCATCGGCGGCTCCCCGAAAAGGGTAGGAATCAGTCCCGGCGTAAATTGCAATATATAGATCAGAAACAGCTCTCCGCCGTAAACCATGTATTTCAGCGTTCTGCCCGTTACTCGGATCATGCGGTTTCTTCTTCCCCCTTTCGGTTTGGATCAAGATCAGCCCACAGCGCTTTCGTCGGTTTCCTCAGTCTTATAGCCCTCAATGGAATTGGCTTCCACCGAGCGCTGCCCCTCGAATTCCGTAATCACAAAGACATTCGTGCAGTTTTTGACATCCGCAGCCGGCACAATCTCGGCATAAAACGAAATATTCTCGCTCTCCGCCAGCAGGGTTTCCACCTCTCCGATCACCAGATTGGGCGGAAACACCGACCCGAAGCCAGATGTCACCACAATATCGCCCAATGTCACCTCGCAGTCCCGCGAGAGATAATTGAGGCGGGTACGTCCCTTTCGGGCGGAGGAAATCTCTCCGAACAGCGTGCCGCCGTCACGGGTTTCCTTGTCCACGGCGCCCACCTCCAGCGACGGACTCAGAATGGTCGTCACTTTGCAGGAGGTGACGCCCAGCCCCGATATATAACCCACCAGACCGTCCGCCGTTACCACAGGATCATGCAGCGCCACGCCGTCCGACGAGCCCTGATCAATGGTGAATCCCCCGTAATAATCCCCCGCGTCACGGGCAATGACAGTAGCCGGCAAAAACCTGTATTGGTTATTTTCTTCTTTGAGTTCAAGCAGCCGGCGGTATTCCTCGTTCTGCTCTTTGAGTTCGTTGTAATCCACGGTTTTCTGCCGCATTTCGCGTACCTTTTTTTTGAGCAGTTCGTTTTCGGCACGGATATCGTCAATGCTCTGAAATTCATCCGAAAAGGTTCCGAAGCCCGATGACACCATCGCGCTCACCCGCTGAATGGGCGTGGTAATCACACCGCAGATCGACGATACCAGATCGCTGTTGCCGCCTGTTCCTACAGAATACAAAATCAAAGCCGCCATAAACAGCGCGACGGTAAAAAACAGACTCAGATTGGAACTCCCAAAATGAAAACGTCTTCGCAATATTCCCTCTCCCCCGTTTTTCTTTTAATCGTTATTCACTATTCACTTTTCATTATTCATTAATTTCGTATCCGCCACGTCGAACCGGTATCGGAAATATCCAGCATTCGTCCGGTACCCTCCGCCACACAGTCCAGCGGATGCTCCGCCACATTAACCGGCATACCCGTCTCCTGAGAAATCAGCTTATGCAGTCCGCGCAGCAGCGCGCCGCCGCCGGTCAGCATAATGCCGTGATCGAGAATATCCGCCGACAGCTCCGGCGGGGTTTCTTCCAGCGTCGCCTTGACCGTATCCACAATGTCCGCCAGCGGTTCCACAATTGCTTCCCGCACCTCGGCGGCATTGATGATGATGGTTTTTGGGAGACCGTCCACCAAATTGCGTCCCTTCACCGAAACGCCCTTCTCCCCCTGATAGGGAAACGCCGAACCCACGCTGATTTTGATATCTTCCGCCGTGCGCTCGCCGATCAGCATATTGTACTTGCGCTTGATATAAGAGAGAATCGCCGCGTCAAACGCGTCGCCTCCCTTGCGCACCGAACGGGAAATCACCACGTCGCCCAGCGAAATGACCGCCACGTCCGTGGTGCCGCCGCCGATATCCACCACCATGCTGCCCGTAGCCTCCGCCACCGGCAGACCTGCGCCGAGTGCCGCCGCCATCGGTTCCTCAATCAGGTCGATCACGCCGCCGCCCGCCTGTCGCGCGGCATTTTCCACCGCCGTGCGCTCCACTTCCGTGACGCCTGACGGAATGCAGATAATCACACGCGGACGTGAAAACAAATTGGACTGCACCGCGTTGCGGATAAAATGCTTGAGCATTTCGGCAGTAATCCGGAAATCCACGATCACACCGTCGGTGAGCGGTCGCAGCGCCACAATGGAACCGGGCGTTCTGCCAATCATCTCGCGGGCAAGCCCGCCCACCGCCAGCACTTCGTCGGTGCGGATATCCACCGCCACCACCGACGGCTCACGGATCACAATGCCCTTGCCTTTGACGTAGACCAATGTGTTGACCGTTCCCAGATCAATGCCGATATCTTTTGAAAAAAGCCCCATGTTTTCTCCTGCTTCCTTACCGTTGTGTCATGTCGGCTGCGGGTGGACAGAATTACGCGTACACCAGCCGCGCCGCATACAGATTTTTCCACACGCTTTCCTCTTCGCTGTCGTCGTTCCACATACGCGCCAGCGTGCAGTATTTGATGCGTGCGCCTTCACGTGCGTTGTTGGCGTCCGCCAACGCCTGCCGCAGCGCCGAATAGTGTCCGCCCTCGCTGGTTGCCAGCCATGCTTCCGCCGATTCACTCGATACGCTATCGTCAAATCTGATATACACCAGTTCCTGCCTGTTCCTGGACGCCTGCTTCATCTTATCGGTGATAACCGCCACGCCGTTTTTATCCATTGCGGTCACAGAGGCGGCATACAGCGCGTAATAATTGGCGTCAAGCGAATCGGCGGGTTCCAGATCAAAATTGTACAGTTCCGCCGTCGTATAAACGCCGTCATCCGTATATTCGCACACCATTTCGCGGATGTTCTTGCCGATCTTATGATTCCTTCCGATCATCTCATCGTTAAGGTTAAAATAGTGGTATCGGTTATACATCACATCACTGTCTGCGGATGAATCGTCCCATGTAACATCCAGATGATACCATTTTCCGTCGATGCGCACTTCATTCCACATATGTCCGGAGTTTTTGGACATGCCCACTACCACACGGCTGGCAATGCCCACGCGGTTGAGCAGCATTTTGGCGGCATAGGCATAACCGCTGCACACAGCCTGCTTTTTGACCATCGCGCCATACATCGTAAAGGCATCCGAGGTGGAATCATCCGACTCCGCCGCCTCCAGATCATAGGAAACGCTGTCCACCAGCGCGTCATGGATCACCATCTCGCGATGAAGCTCGTCGGCGTCATCGGGAATCCGTGACAGAATATCCTCCGTGGAACGGTTGATCTCATCAAACGCCGCGGTGATTTCCTCATAAGAATACCGCGAATACAGCACCAGATAATTGCCGTCGTGGAAGTTGTTGCGGATATCATAACTGCCCAGCACCCAGAACGCCTCGGGGTGGTCGCAGAGTACCGCTTCCTTCACGATGTAAATATCGTCAAACGCCATGTCTGAGGGAAGACGGGTGTATTTCATCAGATAATAGCCGGTTTGCCCGTCTGTCTCAGCAGAAATCTGAAACAGACTCTCCTCTATGTCCAGATACGCCCTGCGGAGCGTTTCGTCCGCCAGGGAATCATAGGCGGATTTGTCCTCGATGGGAGCAAATCCCGCATGCACAGGCAGTGTCAGCGAAAGCTGCCGACAATCCTGCGCCGCCGAGCCGAACAGATCGGTACGCAGCGCCTCCATAATCTCGCCGAAATCCGCTTTCTCTGAAATAGCTGTGCCGGTGGCACAGCCGGTCAGACAGACAACGACCATAACGGCTGTCACGCAAAGCGCGATCAGACGATTGGCAAATGGATAGGTTCCCTTGGGTCTGTTTTTCATTGGCATTTCCTCCAAGGCTGTAAATCGGATAAATTTTAATTTATGGGACAACATTTATCAGAACCGACCGCATGGCATCCTGGTCATCATCCTGATATTGATCAATGAGAGCAAGAGCATTCTGCCCGAAATGCGTTACCGCCTCCGCGTCACATCCGTTGTCCAGCAGATATTGCAGAACTTCGGCGCCGCCTTGGTTGTCATTGAGCAATTGAGCGGCAATCAGAACCGCGTTATAACCTCAGTCATCCACGGCATTGATGTCCGCGCCATATTCCACAAAGAGTCTCATGCTCGCCAGATCGCCGTTTTTAGCGGCGAGCAGCAGCGGCGTTTTGCCGCATTCATGCTTTGCGCCTGTTTTCCATGAAGGGTCCTTCGCTTCCGCCGGCGAATGCGGCAGTTCATTGGAACGTATCGGCACCTTGACGCGGTGATTGACGTCCGCGCCGTGTTCCAGCAACAGACGCTCATAGGCAAGTTTTCTTTGCGACGCGTCACCCTTGCGGGTCTGCGTCAGACCATCGTCGGCAAGCGCGCAGAGCAGCGTGAACTCTCCCCCGCTCCCCGCGCCGCTGTCAGGATCTACCCCCGATTCCAACAGTGCCGCCGCCTTGTCATAATCGTCGTACAGGACAGCGTCGGTCAATTGGTTCACCGGATCAGACAACGAATGCACGATCCACGCGGCGGGATAAACCGACAGCAGACCTGCTGCCAGAAAGACCC
>CAMJHU010000056.1 GCA_946405565.1 uncultured Clostridia bacterium | reverse complement strand
CGTGCGTAGGTGCCGCAGAGGTAGCCGTAGCTCTCCTCGTAGCCCATGATAAAGCGTTCCTTCTCGCCGTCGGCTTCCAGCCAGCCGATGATCTCGCCGATGTACTTGAAGCCGGTCAGCACCTTGCGCAGTTCACAGCCGTATTTCTCGGCGATGCGGGTGCCGAGGTCGCTGGTGACGATGGTGTTGACGCAGACGGGATTCGCGGGAAGTGTGCCGTTTTCTTTTTTGCAGGACAGCATATAATTCATCATGATCGCGCCGACTTCATTGCCGGACATGAGCGTATAGTCATTGCCGTTTTTCACCGCGATGCCCACGCGGTCGCAGTCAGGGTCGGTTGCCAGCAGCAGGTCGGGCTGCTCCTTTTTGGCAAGCTCCAGCGCGCAGGCGAAGGCTTCGCGCATTTCGGGATTGGGCTTGGGGCAGGTCGGGAAATGACCGTCGGGAAGCTCCTGCTCCGGCACCACGATCACGTCCTGAATGCCGATGCGCTTGAGAATGGCGCGCACGGGCTTATTGCCGGTGCCGCAGAGAGGCGTGTAAACCACCTTGAAGCCCGCGTCCTTGCACAGTCCGGGATTGACCGAACAGGCTTCCACGTTATCCAGGAACCGCTCCACCAGCGACTGATCAATCCACTCGATCAGCCCCTGTGCCATGAGCGAATCAAAATCGCCGCGTTTGACGTCGTCAAAGATGTCCAGCTTCTGCATGAAGCCGTACACCTCGCCCGCCGCGCCGTCGGTCATCTGACAGCCGTCCGCGCCGTAGCACTTGAAGCCGTTGTACTCGGCGGGGTTATGGCTGGCGGTAATCATGATACCCGCGCCGCAGTTGAGTTCACGCACCGCGTAACTCACCACAGGGGTGGGCATGAGTTCGGTAAAGAGATAGGCTTTGATGCCGTTGCCCGCGAGCGTTGCCGCCGCGCACTTCGCGAATTCGTCGGACTTGATGCGGGAATCGTAGCCGATTGCCACGCCGCGCTTATCGCCCTTAGCGGCAAGATAATCCGCCAATGCCTGCGCCGCCATGCTGACGGTATATACGTTCATACGGTTGGTGCCCGCGCCAATCACGCCGCGAAGACCGCCGGTGCCGAATTCCAGATAACGGAAAAAGCGGTCGCTGATATCCTTTTCATTGCCCTCCGCTTTTTTGAGTTCGTCGAGTAAGTCCTGTTCCTGTACCTTGTTGAGCCATGTCTCATACAGTTTCATTTGGGTTTCGTTTGCCAAAATAAAGACCTCCTGTCAATCATCTATGTGCTGTCGCCCTCCGCAAAGAGAGAGAGGGCGTTCTTTCTCACAATCGTTATACTTCCCTCTGTTGGATAGTGAAGAATAACTGATGTCATTATACCGTATTTTGGCGGTTTTGTCAATAATAATCCGCGAAAAAACAGCAACGCGCGGAGCTCCTCACGGCACTTCGTTCTTTGCTTTCCATATTGACAACCGCCTGTCCGGTGTGTTACAATAACACCACTATATTATTACTGACAAGAAGGCGGAATCCCATGAGAACCTATCTCAAATCCCACAAACTCGACAACGTCTGCTACGATATACGCGGTCCGGTTATGGACGAGGCCAACCGTATGATCGCCCAAGGCGATACCATTCTCAAGCTCAACATCGGCAACCCCGCCCCCTTCGGCTTCCGTGCGCCCGATGAGGTCATCGCCGCCATGTCCGACAACCTCACCTCCACCGAAGGCTATTCCGATTCCAAGGGACTGTTCTCGGCGCGTCAGGCGATTGCCGATTACTGCGTGAATGTCAAGCACATCGCGGGCGTCACGCCCGACGATATCTACACCGGCAACGGCGCGAGCGAACTCATCACCATGTCCATGCAGGGCTTGCTGGACAACGGCGATGAGGTGCTGGTGCCCGCCCCCGACTATCCGCTCTGGACCGCGTCGGTCACATTGGCGGGCGGTACGGCGGTGCATTACATCTGCGACGAACAGGCGGAATGGTATCCCGACCTCGACGATATCCGCGCCAAGATTACCCCCCGCACCAAGGGTATCGTCCTCATCAATCCCAACAATCCCACCGGCGCCCTCTATCCCCGCGAACTGCTCGAGGAAATCGCGCAGATTGCCCGGGAACATGATCTCATCGTCTATTCCGACGAAATCTACGACCGCCTTGTCATGGACGGTCTGGAGCATACGTCGATTTCCGCCATTGCGCCGGATATCTTCTCCGTCACCTTCAACGGTCTTTCCAAGTCCCATCTCATTGCGGGCTACCGCTGCGGCTGGATGGTGCTGTGCGGCGAGAAATCCCATGTCAAAGGCTACATCGAAGGACTGAACCTGCTTTCCTCCATGCGGCTGTGTTCCAACGTCCCCGCCCAGTCGCTCATTCCCGTCGCGCTGCGCCACGCCGATTCCACCAAGGAACTGCTGGTGCCGGGCGGAAGGGTCTATGAGCAGCGGGAATTCATCTGGAACGCCATCAACGACATTCCCGGCATGAGCGCCGTCAAGCCCAAGGCGGCTTTCTACATCTTCCCCAAGATGGATATTGAAAAATTCCGCATCACCGACGATGAACAGTTCGTCCTCGATTTCCTGCGTGAAAAGAAGATTCTGCTCACCCACGGCGGCGGCTTCCACTGGGAGACCCCCGACCATTTCCGCATTGTCTATCTGCCCCGGCTCGACGTGCTGCGTCAGGCGGCGGACGGACTGCGCGATTTCCTCGCGGACTATCAGCAGCAGTAATTTAATGCGGAATTCGGAATTAGGAATGTGGCACCACCCGCAAAACAGAAAAAGGTCCGTGTATTTTTAGTGTTTCTAAAAATACACGGATTTTTTCTGTGTCATTACGCAAAGCGTTCCACGATAGCCAGCAGTTTTTCATAGGGAAGCGACGTACATTGTCCGCCGCGGCGGCAGCCTTTCGGAATCAGCTCCGCCGTACAACGGTTCGCCGCCCGGTCGGTCAATCCCTGTCTGACCCGTACCGCCGCCAGACACCCCCGCCGCAGCGTCAGCCGTTCCGCGGAAAGCATTCCCATTCCCTCCATGCGAAGCGTCCCCGCGGATATGCTCACACCGGCTTCCCCGCCGAAGCGCACCGCGGTCAGACAGTGCAGGATTGCCAATATCCCGGCGGACAGTGCCGCGCCGACAAGCAGGGGCAGCCATATCGCCTGGAACATACCGACGGCATACAGCGCGTAAAACGACCAGAGCCACACCGGCAGTCCGAGAAAGAGCAGCGCCGTCAACCGCAGATAGCGTGTGCAGAACGCCTTGCCGTCGGTCGCCCATGTGCGGGGAAGTCCCTCGCAGTCCAGCAGACGCAGGGCGGCTTCCCTGCCGGTTCCGCCCGTGTACCATCGCATACAGGGCAGCCGCACGCCGCCTTCGCACAGCAGTTCCATCCGGGAACCGCCGCAGAACAGCGCCGCCGGAGACGCGGTCTCCACGACGCCCACCACCGCGTGACGCGGTACAAACAGCCGCCGACTGCCCCCCACGCCCATTCGTATCGCAAAGCCTTCCGGCAGGATGCACACCGACAGCCAGCCCTCCGAAAGCAGCCGCGCACCCAGCGCGAGCAGTCCCGCCGCCAGCAGGACGGCGCTCATGATTTGCGGCAGGAACCACCGCCCGCCCATACCAAGGCACCACGCGCCCAGCCACCACGGCAGCAGCACGCTCCGCGAGGTCAGTGCGCCCCAGAACGCCGCGTGCCTGCCGGGCGCCAGATACCGCCGTTTGCCCGCGCCGGACGGCGTTTCGCCTGCCGCGATGCGATTGACCAGTGCCGCCGCCTGATTTTCCTCCATCTGCGCGATAAATACGGGACGGCGCCTGACCGCGACGTACAGCTTCACGCGGGCGCGGTGGAACAGACGGTGCCACGGACGCTGACATAATTCCACATACAGCAGCCGCTCCTTGCAGAGACGCACTTCCCGCCGACACCATCCGCCCGACGTGAGATACAGTACACCGTTTTGCAGCCGCCAGCGTCTGCCGCCCGTTTCACGCGTTTCCATGTCAGTGCGCCGCCTCCCCGCCGAAGAGATAGCCCAGCCGCTGTCCGTCATCCGTGTGAATCCCCCGCAGACGCACCTTGCCGCCGCCGGTGAAGAAGGTCACGGTGCAGATGCCGAAATGCCGTTCCAGCGGACTGCCCGAAATCTCGGCATAACGGATATCGCTTCGGTTGACGATCAGCCGCCGCCGCACCAGCCAGCCGCGTTCAATGCTCAGGCAGCCCCCGCTGCGCGCATAGGTCACGCTCCGGCTCATGGGAATGACCATCGCGCCCGCGGTCAGCAGGACGCAGACGGTTCCCAGCGCGAACGCGCCTATCCGCAGTCCGTCCACCGCCATGACCACCGTCGCGCACAGCGCCACAAACGCCAGCATTCCCAGATACAGCCGCAGCAGTCGTGTATAACCGCGGGCGCTCCGCTGTTTGATTTCCATCATCAGGCATATCTCCTTTTCGGGTTGAGGGTTCTGCTGTTAGTATGCGCCAACCGGCGGCGGTTTATGCAAAAAAAGTAAAAAAAGAAAAAGCGCGAAACACCTGTCCGATGACGGCTGATGCTTCGCGCAGTTTTTTGTTTTACGTTGTTTCCCGCAGATTCGCTATGATTTCCTGTTTGGATTGCGGTGTATGATGACTTTCGAGACAAATGTCCACGTTCAGAGGCGCGATGGTATCCGCGAGTGCCGCACATAACTCCGGGGATTTCTCCCATGTGGGGAAAACGCCGCTGGCGGCGTCTCCCAGAAACAGCACCTTCTCTGTCGGCACATACACCAGCGTGGCGTCGTCCGTATGAGGAGCCACACTCACTGTCAGACGCACCGGACAATTTCCCGCCTCCAGCGTGAGCGTATCGGAAAAGACGATGTCCGGCAGGGTAACGATAATAGGTCTGTCATCCGCATACTCATGGCGGATACACCGGTCTATGGAGAGAAAGCTTTCTCTGCCGCCGCTGAGAATCCGTTCCCGGATCTTCTTGAGATAGGCAACAGTCCGCTCGTTGGCGATGCACAGACCGTTGACCGCGTGCATACCAAAGGTATGATCCCAGTGCCAATGGGTCAGCACCGTCACAGACGGCAGGGGAAGACCCGCTTCCCGCAGCGCGTCATAGAATTCCCGCGTATGGGCTTCCGAATGTCCCGCGTCTACCGCCACACTCCAATGATCTCCGCGGATATATCCCAGTATCGGACGGTCGCGTTTCTTCTCAAACGGATAGTACCACACGCGCTCTGTTAATTGTATCAGTTCCATATCACTATTCACTATTCACTATTCACTATTCTTTACTTCTGTTCCGCGAGTTCCATGAGTTTTTTGAGACGGTGATTGACGCCGCTGCGGCTGATGGGCTCGCTCAGACTTTCACTCAGTTCGCGCAGCGACATCTCGGGATTTTCCAGCCGAAGCGCCGCAAGCTCCCGCAACTCCGGAGGAATCGCGTCGGAACCTCTCTCCCCCATCAGCCGACGGATGGCGGCTATCTGCTGTTCCGCCGCCGACACGGTGCGGTCGATGTTCGCCTGATCGCAGTTGACCCGCCGGTTGGCGCTGTTGCGCCAACCCTTGACCGCCCGCGTCTGCGCCACGTGACCTGCCGCGTAAGGCGCGCCCATACGGGTCATGAGCGCCATAATGTCGTCCACGTCCTTGACATAGACCACCCACCGCTCGTTGCGGTTCAATTCATGCGCCCGGATACCCACCCGTTTCATCGCCCCCGCCAGAATGTCTCTCCGGCGCGGGCTGCCCGCGAGAAATTCGAGATGATAGTCCTTCATCGGGTCCGTCACGGTGCCGCACACCGCAAACGCACCCCGTAAAAAGGCATTGACGCAGCATTCCTTTTCGAGAATGCCGCCTGTATGTCCCGCGAACGCCGCGCACATGAGCTTTTTCTGCTCGGCATTCGGGATTTTTACCACATAGCGGTAGCCGCTGCCCTTGGTGCTCTTCGGCACCGTCAGCACGTCGGCATAAATGCCGCAGACCGCCGCCGCCGTTTCTCCCAGCAGACGGGCAACCTCCTGATGATCGGTGGTATAGGTATCGTGACCCTCGCTCAGCAGCTTGGCATACAGCAGCAGCCCATATGCTTCCGCCAGCCGGCAGCAGTCATTCTCCGGTCTGATACGGCACAATTCACTTTTTGCCATTGATGAATAGGTCATGGTTTTCCAGTAACACCCTTTACATAGTGTTAAGTGTTAAGAGTTAAGAGTTAAGGAACTATGCAGAAATAATTGATACATTTCACTTGCCGAAACACGCAAGCATACTGTAATTTCAGGCAGAAAATGACTGATTAAATTCTGCATAGCTCCTAAGTTTATTTCACTAAACTCTCAACTCTCAACACTAATCACTAACCACTATTTCTTGATGTCGCGGTGGGAGATGACCACCTTGTTGCGTTTGGAGGAAAGGTATGCCCCCAGATTTTCGGCAATCGTGACCGAGCGGTGCTTGCCGCCGGTACAGCCCATCGCGATGACCAGTTCGCTCTTGCCTTCCTTCTGATAAAGCGGCAGCAGGTAGTCCACCATGTCGTACAGCCGCGTGAGGAAGCCCTTCACCCCGTCGTCCTTCATGACATATTCCCGCACGCAGTCCTCCAGACCGGTGTGGGTTTTGAGTTCCGAGACGTAATACGGATTGGGGAAGCAGCGCACGTCAAAGGTCAGATCGGCTTCCCGGCAGGGACCGTATTTGAAGCCGAACGACATCACCCGCACCACCATCTGTTCGGTCACATTGCCGCCGAACATATCCTTCACGCGGTTTTTGAGCTGCGTGGGGGAAAGTTCGGTCGTGTCAATCAGGTAATCCGCCATTTTATAGGCGGGTTCCAGCAGGTTCTTTTCGGCAATAATCGCCGCCTCCACCGAGCCTTCGTATTCGTCCGCCAGCGGATGCCGGCGACGGGTCTCCTTGAAGCGGTTGAGCAGTACATGCGTGCCGCAGTTGATAAAGAGAATCCGGAAGGGGTTGTTCTGCACCTTGAGTACTTCCAGATCGTTAATCAGCGTGCGGAAGGGTTCTCCGCCGCGTATATCGGTGACGACTGCCACTTTTTCAAATTCCTCCTGCGATTGCATACAGATGCGGTAAAACCGCAGTATCATCATAGGAGGCATATTGTCCACACAGTAAAAACCGATGTCCTCCAGCGCGTCCACTACCTGTGATTTTCCCGCGCCTGAAAGTCCGGTAACAATTAAGAATTCCACGCTTTGTTCCTCCGTGTTTTACACTATTCACTATTCATTATTCATTATTCATTATTCACTATTCATTCCGGACGGTACATTCGGATGGGGTTCGTTTTCTGTATTCGCCCTTCCCCGTTGTGGGTCTTGGCTCGTCTCGCTCGGCAGGCTTCCGCCTGCCTTGTGGGACGCTGTCCCACTCCCTGCCGGTGGCGCTGCCCCCGGACCCCTGCCAAAGGGACTCGTCCCTTTGGAATCCCCGCCGCTTCGCGGCTAATTACGCGCCCGTTTTTCTGACCTCACATTCCAGTTCTACTCCTGTTTCCGCTTTGACGGTTTCCTGAATCTGCGCAATCAGCGTCAGCACGTCCTCACACGTCGCGTCCCCCACGTTGACAATGAAGCCCGCGTGCTTGGGACTGACCTGCGCGCCGCCCACCTGTGCGCCCTTCAATCCGCACTGCTCAATCAGCCCCCCCGCAAAATACCCCGCCGGACGCTTGAAAATACTGCCCGCACTGGGATATTCGAGCGGCTGTTTATCCTTTCTCCTGCCCATAAGTTCGTCCATCTTAGCTTTAATGGCTGATTTATCGCCCGGCGCCAGCCGGAAAATCACTTCGGTGATGATAAATCCGCCGTTGGAATAAACACTGTGGCGGTAGCCGAATTCCAAGGCTTCACCGGTGAAGGAAGTCGAGCTTCCGTTCAGGCTGACATGCTCGCAGGCGATCACCACGTCCTTCATCTCGCCGCTGTAGGCGCCCGCGTTCATGAAGGCAGCCCCACCCACCGAGCCGGGAATGCCCCATGCGAATTCCAGCCCCGTCAGGGAGTGTTCCAAGGCAAAGGCGCACAGCCGAGAGAGCTGCGCCCCCGCGCCGCAATGCAGCGTACCGTCTTGAGCAAGGCGCATCTCGCAGAACTCCCCGCCCAGACGCAGCACCACGCCCCGGATACCGCTGTCGGACACCAGCAGATTGGAGCCGTTGCCCAGCACAAAGAGCGGTATATCGTGTTTTCTCACCAGTCGGAGCGCCTCCGTAAGCTGCCCGCGGTTGTGGACGGTCACAAACAAATCCGCCGTACCGCCGATTTTGAAGGAGGTGTGACGCTTCATGGGTTCGTCCGCCGCGACCTCACAGCCTATCGTTTCAAATGCTTTCTGATACCCCAAATATGGATTCCCCATCCGTTATCCATTCCTTCCAAAGTCTTTCAATTGCTTCATAGCTATACAAGCGCCCCCGCAAGGTTCCCTCCCTTAAGGAAGAGGAACCCCGCAAGCGCACGAAATAGTTACCAATTACGCATTCCGCATTA
>CAMJHU010000055.1 GCA_946405565.1 uncultured Clostridia bacterium | reverse complement strand
GAGGAGCCTGAGTCCTGAACAAGGGCTCCTCATTTTTCTTTGGGTGCGCGAAATTTGCAAAGTGTATTGTGAAGACGATGGATCGTATAAAGTCAGTACGCTGATTCGCAAATCAGAAATATGAGGACTCAAACTCCTCCCATTGTCTTTTGCATTTTCTCAAATTGAAAGGAGCTATTTTCAGATGAACATTTCCACATTTCTGAAAAAGAACGCGGGAACCATTCTCACCTGCATCGGAGCGGTGGGCGTTGTCGCTACGGCAGTTATGTCCGCCAAAGCTACGCCGAAAGCAATCGAACTGCTGGAAAAAGCAGAGGCAGAAAAGCGCTCGCCGAGGGAAAACGCGAGGAATCCAACAAGAGGAAATCGGAATCGTCGAATGAAAAAATGACATTTTATCTGGCGGATTTAGACCGATATTTTGAATCCACCAAGGAAGATGTTCTTTTGGCAGAGTACCATTTTAATCGGAATTTTATATTGCGCGGTTATGCCCCGTTGAACGAACTGTATGAATTTTTCGGTCTGACCAAAACCGGCGACGGTGAATTACTGGGATGGTCAATTGACGCGGGCTTTGAATTCTACGGTTACGCGTGGGTGGACTTCGACCATGATATTTGTCAGACGGACGATGGTATGGAGTACTGCGTGATTTCTATGCCGTTCCTGCCACACCCTGATTACACATGATATTGCGCGAGATTTACAACGTCTATTATGAAAGGAGGTCATATTTCATGACACAGAACACAATCAAAATCAAAATCATCGGACTGGTCGCCACCGTGGTTGGCTTGACAGCAAACTTGGTAAGCACTTGGGTGACGGAGCAGAAGATGGACGCAGAGATTGAAGCGAAAGTGGCTGAGAAATTGAGCGAATTGAAGAAGTGACCGAAAGGGGAGACGCCCGTAAAAAGCGTTTCCCCTTTTGTCTTTTCACCGTTATATTTGAAAGGAGTTATTCTATGAACTTTCCTGATGTTTCCCTTGTGACAAACGCCATTAAGACAACTGCCATCAAACGCTGCCCCGAGATTCTCACGGGTATCGGACTGGCGGGTATGATTTCGGCTACGGTGCTTGCGGTTTGCGCAACGCCCAAGGCGGTAAGACTTCTGGACGAAAAGAAGAAAGCGCTTAACGCGGACAAGCTGCCGGTTACAGAGACGGTAAAAGCAACATGGAAATGTTATATTCCCACAGCCGTTACAATGGTGTTGTCGTCAGCTTGTATCATCGGCGCGAACTCTGTACATGTCAAGCGTTACGCGGCGCTGGGTGCGGCTTATGCGCTGTCCGAGTCTACATTCAAAGAGTACCGCGATAAAGTAGTAGAGACGGTTGGTGACAAGAAAGAGCAGAAGGTACACGATGAAATCGCCAAAGAAAAGATAGAGAAACAGCCAGTGAGCAGCAGCGAAGTAATTGTGACCGGGAAAGGCGAAACGCTCTGTTACGACAGCATCTCCGGTAGATATTTTAAGTCCGACATGGAAAAACTGAGACAGGCGCAGAATGAACTGAACCGCCGGATGATTTCCGAAATGAATATTTCGCTCAATGATTTTTACGCGGAGATTGGACTGAATGAAATCAGCATTGGCGATAATATTGGCTGGGATATTAACAAGGGGCTTATCGAGCTGGGATTCAGCTCGCAGTTGGCAGATGACGGTACGCCTTGTCTGGTAGTGGATTTCCGCAATCCGCCTACCTACGAATACTACCCGTTCTAGCGCGAAATTTGCAAGCGCTGTTATGGAGATAATCCACATATTTTCACAAACCGAAAGGAGCAAATACAAATGGAAGCAAACGAAATGACGATGGAAGTCGAAGCAATGAACGAAACGACAGAAAGCATGGTTCAGGAAGCGGCGAAAGGCATTCCGAGCGATGTGCTGAAAGTAGCGGCTGGCGTGGGCGTCGGCGTAATTGCGGGGGTAATCCTCTACAAGTATGTCGCGGTTACGCTTGTCGCCAAGTTCAAGGCACGCAAGGAAACCGGCAAAGCGGCGGACGAGAACGAAGCAGTGGTCATCGTAGGCACCGACGAAGACGTTAATGACGAAACAGACTGATATTTGGTGTATCCGAAGCAGGAAAATGTGGTGAGAAACCGAAGGAAGAGTGTAACGTATTGATAACAGTACGCGACACTCCTCCTTTTGCGTTTTGGTGATATTTTGGAAGGAGCATATGAGATGGAAGACTACAAGCCTAACTCTCACAAGTACAAGGAAGAGCAAGACGCGAAGAAAACGGTGATCAAGCATGGCGCGACGCTGAAAAAGAAAAACAAGGCGGAGCGTCTGGCTGATATTTTCATCGCCGAAGACATGGCGAACGTCAAGGAATATGTGGTCGGGAAAATCATTGTCCCGCGACTGAAAGAGCTGGCGTTCAAAGTGATATCCGAGGGAGCCAATATGCTGATACTCGGAGGCACCGGCAGTACGACAAGAAGTTCTTCCGATTCCCGTCCGGTGTACACGCGATATTACAGCGACGAGAAGAGGGGCAAAGGTTCCGAACCCCGACGCAGTGCCTATGATTACAGAGGCATTCTGTTTGACGACCGTGCCGATGCGGAAGAAGTGCTGGACACGATGAACGAAATTGTTGACCACGAGGGCGCCGTCAGTGTGGCGGATGTATGTGAGATGCTCCGTATATCCAGTACCTACACAGACAGAAAGTACGGCTGGGACGATCTGCATTCCGCGCGTATTATTCGTGAAGGCGACGGCTATACACTGAAACTGCCCAGAGTGAAACAAATCTGACGATACTACTGATGAAAGGATATTTTACTATGAAAAACGAATTGACAACCAAAGCATTGAGAGTGTTTGACCGCATCGGATTCAAGCTCCGGAAAGCAAGTCCTGAGATTTTGATTGTAGCAGGCGTCGTGGGTACTGCGGCAGGCATTGTGATGGCGTGCAAGGCTACCCTGAAAGTGAATGATATTCTGGACGACACCAAGGAACAGCTCGATAAAATTCACGAATGCGCCGAAAATCCCGCACATGCCGAGGAATACACAGAGGACGACATGAAGAAAGACACCGCGATTGTGTATGTAAAAACCGGCGTACAGCTTGTCAAACTTTATGCGCCTTCGGTGATTGTGTGCGCGGCATCTATGACCAGCATGGTTGCCTCTCATGTGATTCTCAAGAAGCGCAACGTGGCACTGGCGGCGGCGTTTGCAACGGTCAACGAGAGCTTCAAGTCCTATCGCGGCAGAGTGAAGGAGCGCTTCGGCGAGGAAGTGGAGCGGCAACTGAAACTGGGCGTAAAGGCTATGGACATCGAAGAAACGTCGGTTGACGAAAACGGCAGAGAACAGACGGTAACAAAGAATGTAGAAGTTCTCGACCGACGCGGTGAAAAGCACAGTGACTTCGCCAGATTTTTTGATGAATCCAGCCCCTATTGGGAAAAGGATTCCGAGTATAACCTGATGTTCCTCAACCGTCAGCAGGATTGGGCAAACGATAAATTGAAAGCGACCGGGCGGCTGTTTCTGAACGAAGTGTATGAGGCGCTGGGTCTTCCGGCGACCAAGGCAGGGCAGGTTGTCGGCTGGATTTATGACCCCGTGCATCCGGTTGGCGATAATTATGTCGATTTTGGGATTTATGATATTTACAGTCCCTCTGCCCGCGATTTCGTAAACGGCTACGAACGCTCCATTCTACTGGATTTCAATGTAGACGGAAATATCTGGGAGCTGATGTGAAGTTTCGGGGTTGACGGCATCGGTACGGGCAACCCTTATCAGGACGAGCTGGATTACCCAAATTTTGGATATTTGGGCGAAATGGAGGATTGAATATGAACGGAACAACTTTAACCGCCTTTGTTGTCGGCGTGCTGATTGGCGTGGCGTTGACGCTGCGATATGTCAACAAGCAGAAAGAAGGCGTAGAGGATTATAACTTGGTGGAAGCAAACGAACCGCCCGAAGATATTTCCCGGTTTAATAATATCGTTGATAAAAGCCAATACAAGACCGTGGACGAACAAGAACGTCCGGATCATTATATTATTCCGCCTGACGAGGTGGGGTCAGAGCCGGATTATGATATTGTAAGTCTGACTTACTATGCGGACGGAGTGCTGGCAGATGACCGTGGCGAGAAGGTTGATGACATTTCGGATAAGGTAGGCTCGGATTTTCATAGACATTTCGGTGAATACGAAGAGGATTCGGTTTTCGTAAGAAACCATAAACTGAAATGTGATTATGAAATCCTGAAAGACCTAAGAACTTATGCCGAAGTTCTTGCTCTGAGACCGAGGAGGGGTCATGACGAGACGTGAAATAAACGAGGAATACTTTCAATGGCTGTGTGAGCTTGTGTCGGGAGGGGTTAAACCGGCTCCTTTCCGATGCTGGCTTTTACAGCAGCTTCATCACACGGATTTTTTCTACACGATTCCAAAAGACGCGAATCGGTTTGAGGACGGTGTGAACCTTCGGTATCGATTTGGCAACCAATACGACATCGACCAACGGCTTATTATGCGATATTTGGATGACCGGAATTGCTCTGTTCTGGAAATGATGGTTGCTTTATGTGACCGATGCGAACAACAGATTATGAGCAATGCGGATATTGGCGACCGAACCGGGGAATGGTTTGAGGAAATGCTGGACAGTCTCGGACTGAGCGACATCGACGAAGAAGATGAGAACGCTGTTTCGGATATTTTGGAACGGTTCATGAATCATGAATACGAACCAAACGGTAAGGGCGGTTTGTTTACGATTGAACATGGTAAACGGGATATGTGTTCCGCAGAGATTTGGTATCAGGCAATGTGGTATCTGAACGGCGTTCTGGGGAGGTGATATTTATGATGCCTACGGTTGTTGTGCGTCATGCAAAAGCGCTGTTCCCTTATATTTTCAAGAACGTGGTTGCATGGTTTCCGAACGGTAAAAACTGTATCCGGTTGCGGCTTAATATCCACAAAAAATTGATATTTACCTATCACGATGACGACCATTGGGTGCTGGAAACTGCAACCAATTATTTAGACAACATGAAAGGAGATAAGTCTTTATGAATGACACCATGAATTATATTTTTGGCAGTCTGAGTAAAGGGTGGGTATTTATGACCCGACAGACAAAACTCAACATTGGCATGGAAGTCTGTTTGTTGTTCTGTGTTCTGTGTCTGAGAAACCAGCAGCAAAAAATCAACGAACTTCAAGCGACGTTGGAGGAGATCAAGAATCCGAAAGGGGAATAATGGGAAATGTTGGATTTTCTTATGATTTCAACCCGCTCCACCAAGCGCGGTTCCATTGAAATCTATCCGAAATTCATCATCACCAAAAGCTCCGATCTGATGATTCGCGGCGGTGATTTTTATGCTATCTGGGTAGAGGACAGGGGTCTGTGGTCTACGGACGAGCAGGACGCCTTGCGTCTCATTGACCGCGAATTGGACAAATACGCAGAGGAAAACAAGGAACACTTTGAGGCGCATGTAAGGGTGCTGCATATGTGGGACGCGGAATCCGGCATGATTGACGCATGGCACAAATACTGTCAGCGTCAGATGCGTGACGGCTTCCATATGCTGGATGAGACGCTCACCTTTTCCAATTCGCCGACCCAAAAGAGCGATTATGTCAGTAAACGCTTGCCATATCCGCTGAAAGCTGGTGATATTTCTGCATGGGGCAGGTTGATGTCGGTCTTATATTCTCCGGAAGAACGCCACAAAATCGAATGGGCAATCGGGTCGATCATTACCGGAGACTCGAAGTATATTCAGAAGTTCATGGTGTTGTATGGCTCGGCGGGAACGGGCAAATCCACCGTTCTGAACATCATTCAGCAATTGTTCGACGGATATTATTCTGTGTTTGACGCCAAAAGTCTTGGCTCTACCAACAATGCCTTTGCGCTGGAATCGTTCCGAACTAACCCGCTGGTGGCAATCCAGCACGATGGGGATTTATCGCATATCGAGGATAACACTCGGCTGAACAGTCTGGTTTCGCACGAGATCATGACGGTCAACGAGAAATTCAAATCGACCTATGCCGGTCGGTTCCGCTGCTTTCTCTTCATGGGAACCAACAAGCCAGTGCGGATTACGGACGCAAAGTCAGGATTAATCCGACGGCTGATTGACGTATCGCCGACCGGAGAGAAATTACCTCTGAACGAGTATGAAGCACTGATGACGCAAATCAGTTTTTCACTCGGTGCGATTGCCTGCCATTGTCGAGACGTGTATCAGAGCAACCCACAGGCGTACAACGATTATATTCCAGTCACCATGCTCAGTGCGTCAAATACGTTCTATAATTTTGTGATGGACGCTTATCCGGTTTTCAAGCGTGAAGGAGGCGTCACGATGAAAGCCGCGTGGGAGATGTACAAATCTTACTGCGATGACGCGAAAGTGGCATATCCGTATTCGAGAATGCTGTTTCAGGAGGAACTCAAGAATTATTTTCGCGAGTATAAGGAGCGTTTCTATCTCGACGACGGTTCCCGCGTCCGCAGTTATTATTCCGGCTTCCGGAGTGATATTTTTGATTCAGGGGGAAAAACTGAGAAGAGCCCAACGCCGGTATCGGAAGATTCCGCTCACTCATGGTTGATATTCGACAGTGAAACATCCATACTGGATACGGATTGGTCTGACTGTCCTGCCCAGTATACCAATGAAAACGGTACGCCGGTTGCCAAATGGGATCATGTGACAACCGTCCTTTCAGATATCGACAGCCGCCGTCTGCACTATGTCCGTCCGCCGGAATCCCATATTGTCATTGACTTTGATATTCCTGACGAAAACGGGGAGAAACATCTTGCAAGGAACTTGGAAGCCGCCGCAAAGTTTCCGCCGACCTATGCCGAACTCAGCAAGAGCAGGCAGGGGATTCATCTGCATTATATTTACACAGGAGACGTTTCGACCCTCAGCCGTCTCTATCAGGAGCATATTGAAATCAAGACCTTTACCGGCAACAGTTCTTTGAGGCGCAGGCTCACCAAATGCAACCGTCTTCCGGTAGCGTCCATCGGTTCCGGGCTGCCCTTGAAGAAAGAGAAAGGAGAAAAGCAAATGATATATTTTGAGGGGGTTAAAAGCGAGAAAAGCCTCCGGAATCAGATCCGGATAAATCTGAACAAGGATATTCACCCCGCTACGAAGCCGAGTATTGATTTTATTTACAAGATTCTCGACGACGCTTACAAGAGCGGTCTGCATTACGACGTCAGCGATATGTATAATTCGGTACTAACCTTTGCGGCGGGAAGTACCCATCAGGCGGAGTATTGTGTGAAACTGGTCAGTCGCATGAAATTCAAGTCAGAAGAGGCGTCGGAGAATTCGGAAATGACGGAGGCAAATGATCAGCCATTGATATTCTTTGACGTGGAGGTCTTTCCCAATCTCTTTGTGATTTGCTGGAAAGCGCAGGGAGATGGAAAACGTGTGGTGCGCATGATTAATCCCACACCGGCGCAGGTGGAGGAACTCATGCGATACCGTCTGGTAGGATTCAACTGCCGCCGTTACGACAATCATATTTTGTACGCCCGTCTGATGGGTTACACCAATGAACAGCTTTACCGTCTCTCACAGAAAATTATCAGCGGTCAGGGCGGGTTCTTTGGCGAAGCGTACAATGTCAGTTATACCGATATTTACGATTTTTCGAGTAAGAAACAATCGCTGAAAAAGTTTGAAATTGACCTCGGCATTCATCATCAGGAACTCGGTCTGCCGTGGGACAAGCCCGTACCGGAGGAAAAATGGGAACTTGTAGCGGCGTACTGTGACAATGACGTCATCGCGACCGAAGCGGTATTTAATGCACGTCAGGCGGATTTTACCGCGCGAAAGATATTGGCAGATGTGGCAGGCATGACGGTCAACGACACCACCAATTCCCTCACCACACGCATTATATTCGGCAAGAACCGCAAGCCGCAGGATGTTTTTCACTACCGCTACATGGGAGAGATGCCGGATAAGACCATTCAACCGGTGGGTTATGATGAATTCACGGTGTTTGATTCGGAAATGAATCCCGTGTTTCCCGGATATTCCTTTGAGAACGGCAAATCAACCTATCGCGGAGAAGAAATCGGGGAGGGCGGCTACGTCTACGCTGAGCCCGGCATTTGCCGCAATGTCGCACTGCTGGATATTGCGTCGATGCACCCGAGCAGCATTATCGCCGAGAAACTCTTCGGCGAGGAATACACCCAGCGCTTCCAAGATATTCGTGACGCGCGTATCGCGATTAAGCACAAGGATTTCGCCAAGGCACGAACCATGCTGGGCGGCGCTTTGGCGAAGTATCTTGATGACGAGGAACAAGCTGCTGATTTGGCGCAGGCGCTGAAAATTGCCATTAATTCCGTGTACGGCTTGACGGCGGCAAAGTTCGACAACCCCTTCCGTGATATTCGCAATGTGGACAACATCGTCGCCAAACGCGGTGCGCTGTTTATGGTCAACCTCAAGCATGAAGTACAGAAACGCGGTTTCAAGGTTGCCCACATCAAGACCGATTCCATCAAGATTCCCGATGCCACGCCGGAGATTATTTCCTTCGTCATGGAATACGGCA
>CAMJHU010000054.1 GCA_946405565.1 uncultured Clostridia bacterium | reverse complement strand
CATTCAGAATGTCCGGCACAAACTTCCGCGGCACCGACGACGCGCACAGGATGCGCGAAGGCTCGGCATACAGCGTGTCGCTCATCAGCACGCCCCAGAACAGCATCGTATAGGTCACGGCAAGATAGCCGTAGATGAGTTTATAGGCGGATTTCACGGATAAAACCTCCTTTTTCGGTGTATCATACGCTATCAAAAAAACCCGAGACAGCTAGCGCCTCAGGCTTTTTGGTTGAAAGATCACACGATGCGGGTTCGGGAAACCATCCCCGCCGGTAAAGTTGATTACTGCTCAACAGGATAGACAGAAGCCTTCTTGCGATCTCTGCCCAGTCTCTCGAAACGGAGAATACCGTCACAGGTGGCGAAAAGGGTATCGTCGCCGCCCTTGCCGACATTCGCGCCGGGATGAATCTTGGTTCCTCTCTGACGGACAAGCACATTGCCCGCGAGAACGAACTGACCGTCCGCTCTCTTCACACCCAGACGCTTGGATTCGGAATCTCTGCCGTTCTTGGTGGAACCCATACCTTTCTTATGAGCGAAAAGCTGTACGTTAATTTGCAGCATAATTTATTGCACCTCCGAATAGTCAATTTGAATCTCTTTGGGATACTGCTCCGCGAGCTGTGTGAGATGAATCCGCAGTCCCTCCAGAATCACCTGCGCCTCTGACGCGTCTCCGTCGTCCAGACGAAGCTGCATGAGACCGTTGCGGAGAAGGATGTCCGCCGGAAGCAGCAGGACATCGGTGAGGGTGTTGGCAGCCATATAGCAAGCCGAGGAAACCGCCGCGCATACGACCGAATTTCCCTGCACGCCGCTGTGACCGCTCACCCGAAAACCCGTCAGCGCCGTCGCGCCGTCCGGGGAAAAGAATCTGACGGAAATCACAGCGGGAATTTACGCGATGATTTCGGTAATCGCCAGCTTGGTGTAGGGCTGTCTGTGACCCATCTTGCGGGAAGAACTCTTCTTGGGCTTGTAGGTGAAGACCGTGATCTTCTTCGCCTTACCGTTCTTGACGACCTTTGCCATGACCTTGGCGTTTTCCACGTCACTGCCCACTTTGATTCCGTCCTCGCCGCCGAGAGCGATCACCTTGAGCGCTACGACATCGTCCGCGTTGGCATTGAGAAGCTCGGCATAGATTTCGTCGCCCTGCTCCACCTTGAACTGCTTTCCGCCTGTTTCGATAATTGCGTACATAACTTTACGGCACCTGCCTTTTTTTACAAGACTCGCTACTGTCGGGCGGAGACGGGAGAAAAACCGTCAGACTTAAAAAGCCCGCAATAAGCGGCTATATGATTGTAGCACACCAAAAGCGGTATGTCAAGCAGAAAAAATGAAAAAAGAATAAAGAATAATGAATAATGAATAACGAAGGAAACGCTTCGCGCTTGGAATAGAACCAATGTAGGGGACGGCGTGAATGGGGAAAAACGTCCCCCCACATTTTCGTTGTCACCGTTTTGTTCATCATTTGTTAATGTATGAATGATTTCTGCATAGTTCCTTACTCATGCGGTTGCCCTGTTTTTTTTCGTTTTTTGTGTTGAAATTTTCATCTCATTATAGTATAATTATTTTGAATATCCATCTTCAATCGGTTTGGAGCGTGTGACATTATGATAGAAACCATACAAACCTTCTTTCAGGAGAATTTCCCGCCCCAGTTGGCGGTGTTCTTCATCTCCATGATTCCCCTTATCGAATGCAGAGGCGCGATTCCCTTTGGTATGGTGGTGCTTCAGATGCCCATGTGGGAAGTGCTGCCCATTGCGATTGCGGGCAATATTCTCCCCGTACCGTTTATTTTGCTGTTGATCCGTCCGGTCATCGCGTGGCTCAAAACCACCAAGTTCTTCCACCCGCTCGCCGTGTGGATCGAGGGCAAGGCTGATAAAAAAAAGGATCAGGTGCTCAAATACAGCAAATGGGGACTGTTTCTCTTCGTCGCCATCCCCATTCCCGGCACCGGCGCGTGGACAGGCGCTCTCATCGCCGCCCTGCTCGAAATGAAGGTCAAAAGCGCGTTTGTCACGATTCTGCTGGGCATGATCTGCGCGGCGCTGATTATGACGCTCGGCTCCATGATTGTGGACGGGCTGATTTCCGGTCAATGGCCTGAAGAATTGCAGCTGCTGGGGGACCTGCTGACGGGTATCAGAGATTATCTCTCCTCCCTGCTCTCCGATCACAGCGTGACGGTCTCGTGAATTCTCACCCAACGGGAGAAAGGGAAACAGCATGAACAAATTACTCAAAAATACCGCCGCTGCTCCTGTCCGGGGGTTAGCCCGCATAGCCGTGTGGTTCGGCGGTATCTTCCGCCACGGCGCTTCGTCCGAAAACCCCGCCGGAAGGGGTACGGTCAACGCGGCGCGTCCCCGTCGGCGGCTGGTGGACGGCGTGGACGCCGACCGCTTCACACGGCTCTGTGTGGTGATGGTGGTGGGATTTGCGACCCTGATCGGCGCCATTCTGGTGTCGGCGGCACTGCAGTCCGGCAGCCGGCAGATCGCCCTGGACGACCTGCCCGCCGACGATACCCCCGACGGTCTGACCCTCACCCTCGGCGGCGAGATCATGCCCACTCAGGATATGACCGACTGCGCCGCCGGCGACAGCGGGTATAATTATCACCATTATCTCTCCGAACTCTCCGGCGCGCTGTCCGGTGATCTGACCGTCGCGGGACTCTGCGGACAGATCGACGCCTACGGCAAGGACCGCCGCGTCGATTCTCTCGGCGGCTTTGATACCGGTATGAATTATCCCGACGCGCTCGCCGAGGCAATAGCCGACGCCGGTATTCATTATGTGATGGGCGCCAATCCCTATGCCTTTGCCAACGGCTACAACGGTATGTGCCAGTCCATCGCCAACCTCCACGCCCATTCCGTCGGTGTGGTCGGTCTGACCCGCAACGACCCCCGCCGGCTCAATTCCGGCGTCATCCGCCGCGGCGGCGTCTGTCTGGGACTGGCGGGCTACAACTGCCGTGAACTCGCCACAGGCGACAACCTTCCCGCCCTCACCGCCGAACAGAAAACCTACATCGCGCAGTGCGACCCCGACGCCGATGAACTCGCGGAACGGGCAGCTTCCGATATCGCCAAAATGCGTGCTTCCGGCGCGGAATTCTTCGTGATCTGCGTCAACTGGGGCAGCGCGGGCAGTCTGGAACCCAGCGATTTCATGCGTGACGCCGCCAAAAAGCTCGCGCAGGCAGGGGCGGACGTGGTGGTGGGCTTCGGCGCCCGCGTGCCGATGCAAGTGGAAATCATAAAGGGTGCCGCGGAAAAGGACTGCTATGTGTTCTATTCGCTGGGCGTGATCTGCGGCGACAATTCATATAGCAGCAAGACACTCACAACACTGGGCAAGTCGAAATCCCTGACCGACGAACAGAAGAAAAAACTCTCCGCCGAAAAGAAAAAGGCTTCCGCCGCCAATGCCGCCATGTCCCGCAGCATGACGGTGAGTCTTAAACTGGTACGCGCCAAAAACGGTTCCATTGAGGTGGAAAGCGGACGGTATTTCCCCCTTTTCCTGCTCAAAAACACTTCGTCGGGAGAGGAAAACGCCCCGATGAAATATATGGTGCTGGAGGCGGCGCGTTATGCTGCCGCGGAGGAACGTCCCACCCTGTTTGCCGACGACGCACAGTGGCAGCGCTGCCGCGAAACGGTCACCGCCATCAGTGCGCTCACCGAAACGGCAGGCGGTAAACTGCTGCTGGCTGGCGCTGACGGCACAGACGGAGAAAACGACGCGAAGATCTGAGGAGAGGTACTGTTTCTATGAATGTGATTTTTATTTCCCCCAATTATCCCGAAGACCGCTGGAGATATATCCACGCCCTGCGCGGACTGGGCGTCAACGTATTGGGTATCGGCGACGCCGCGGAGGAGACGTTCCCCCACGGACTGAAAGGCTGTCTGACCGACTATTACCGCGTGGACGATCTGCACGATTACGACGCGGTCTACCGTGGCGTGGCGTATCTGACCTATCAGCACGGACGCGCCGACGCCATCGAATCCCTCAACGATTACTGGGCAATGCTGGAAGCCAGCCTGCGCCGCGATTTCAACGTCGTGGGCTTTGACGTGAACTACGCCAAGCGGGTTTTCAATCGCGCGCGGGTCTGGGATACGCTCAGCGACGCGCATATCGCGCTCGCGCAGTGCGACGAACTGGGCTGCACCGTCCTGCCTGAACACGCCCGCACCGTCCGCTGCTGCGGTCTGGCAGACCGCTACGGACACATCAACGGCTTCTGCACCTACGAATTCTCCGACCTGCCCGAATTCATCCGCGCCCGCAAGGAACAGCTCTCCTTCTTCAGCATCGACCCCGGACTGTGCAATACCCCCAGCCACAATCTCAAAGACATCGCCCTGCATACGGCGGACGTGATGAAAATCCGCGGCGGCTTCTTCACCTTTACCTTCGCGGTGGATGAGGAGCAAGACAGCATTCTGCTCGCCGACGCGTCCTTCCTGCCGCCGGAGGAATACTTCGCCGACGTCATGGCGTGCAGCGGCAGCAGCGACGTGTGCCATATGTGGGCGGCGGATAAAGTCGGTATCCACATGGACTATCATGTGACCGATGAAACCACCGTGTTTGCCACACGGCGTTTCGACCGGAGCTACCGCTATTCCCACGACCGCATTATGAGCAAGCTGCGTCCCATGCTGCGGCGTTACGGGCGCTGCTATACCGACATGGAGATGACCGGCGACTATTTCTATATTTTCAAAGCCGAAAGTCCCGCCAAGGCGCGCGAACTCATCCGCTTTATTCAGGTGGACTACGCCGACAGCACCCCCATCGCCGAATTCCCGCCCCTGCAAGCGGTGGACAGAAACCAGCTCCGCCAGAGCGCCATCCGCGAGCAGTCCTCCTATGACGCGAGACGGCTGCTGTCCCGCAAGGTGGAGGAAAAGCTGCGCTTCGGCAGCACACCCGTCACCACCAGTGCCTATGAAAAAGGCAAGCAGCAGGCAAACGATATCAGGAAAAAATGAATAGTGAATAGTGAATAGTGAATAGTGAAAAAATCATACTGCACACGGAGGAAAACATCATGAAACACAAATTATCCGTGCTGCTTCTGGCACTCACTCTCTTTACCGCCGCTGCGCTGGCATATCCGTCGCAGGCGTTCGCCGCGACCGCCAAAGCCAAAGTGACCATCACCGAGGAAAATCAGACCGTCGATACCTTCTACGGCGTGCCGTCCCTCTATATTCCCGGCACCGGGAATTCCAACAGCGGCACTTACAGCTGCGCGGGCTACGTCAAGAGCTTCTACGGCAAGGTCTACGGCATTGTGCCGGTCAATCTCTTCACCAACGCCATCCCCAAGGACCCCGACGGCAAAACCACCTTCTATGCCGTGGACACGCCCCGTCCCGGCGACATCGGCAACAAATCCAGCCATTGGTTCATCGTCAAGGAGGTCAACAGCGACGGCTCCTTCACGGTCATCGAGCAGAACTGGAAATGGAACGACGGCACGGGTACCGTCTGTTACATCAACCGTCGCGTGTCCTATGAAACCGACAGCGGTCTGCATTTCTACCGCTGGTCGGAAGGCTGGGAACTGCCCGTGGAAAATACCCTCAGCACCGACCGTATGCTCTCGGCAAACGGCAAAACCTACGCCCTCTTCAACGACGTGATGACCTGGGATGACGCCAAGGCAAAGTGCGAAGCGCTCGGCGGTCATCTCGTCACCGTCACCTCGGAAGGCGAACAGAAGCTTATTGAACTGCTCACCGACAAGGGTATACGTCCCGCCTACTGGATCGGTCTGACCGATCAGGCGGAGGAAGGCAGCTTCCAATGGGTCACGGGGGAGGCGCTCTCCTACACCCACTGGGCGGAAGACCGTCCCCGCATCAACAGCAGCCGCAACTGGGTTCACCTCACCGCCGACAACACATGGAACGACAACGGCAGCACCGATCTCTCCACCGCCATCGGCTTTATCTGCGAATGGGACAAACCCGGCTATCTCGGCGCGCCGGAGCTTCTCTCCATCACCGCCCAGCCGTCCGACGTCAAAGCCGGCAGCGGCAGCACCGTCACCTTTAAGGTCAAGGCGGACGGCAGCGGTCTGAAGTATCAGTGGCAGCTCTCCGACGACGCGGGCAGGACATGGCGCGACAGCTCCGGTAAAACCGCGACATACAGCGCGACCCTCAGCGAGAAGAACGACGGACGGTATGTCCGCTGCGTGATCACCGATCAGTACGGCAGCCGGGTGGTTTCCCAATCCGCCCGCATGATTCTCAGCCAGATCCGGTTCACCCTCCAGCCCGCGCCCGTCACCGCCAAGGACGGCGACAGTGTGCGGTTCACCGCCAAGGCAAATGGTGAGGGCGTCACCTACGCGTGGCAGCTCTCCGACGATCAGGGCAAAACATGGAACACCAGCAAGACCACCGGCGCGACCTATACCACCACGCTGACCGCCGCCAAGAGCGGACGATATATCCGCTGCGTGGCGACCGACAAGTACGGCGTTTCCAAAAAATCCGATACTGCCTACATGAAGGTCACCTCGCTGGCAATTACCGGTCAGCCTTCCCCCGTCACCGCGCTGAACGGCGATCTCGTGAAATTCACCGTGACCGCCAAGGGTCCCGGCATTGCGTATCAGTGGCAGCTTTCCGACGATCAGGGCAAAACCTGGCGGGGCAGCAAGGGTACCGAAGCGACCTATTGCACCACCCTCAGCGACCAGAACAACGGGCGTTACCTGCGCTGCGTCGTCACCGACAAATACGGCAATGCCGTCACCTCCCAATCCGCCTCGATGAAAATCAAATAATCTCCCCTTCCCCCGCGCACGCTGTCATACGACGGTGCGCGGGGGATTTTGGTTCGCAGCACCATATGATTAACAACAAATTGCGGTTTATACACAATACGACGTCTTCCCGTTATTTTATGTACGCTTTTCCGCAGAATGATTGACAACCCCGCTTAATTTGTGCTATAATGGCGTTATCTTACAAATCTGGAAAGAGGGGTATTCTCTTGAAAAAGAAACTGTCCGCACTGCTGCCGGCACTCAGCCTGACCACCGCTGTGGCAATGGCGTTTCCCGCGCCGGTTTTCGCGGCTTCCGTCCAGGCGACCGTGCCTGTCACGGAGGATGTCCAGGAAGTAGACTGGTTTCATGACATACCGGCGGTCTATATCCCCGGGCTGAACAATTCCGACACCGGCAATTACAGCAGCGAGAGCTATGTCCGGAATTTTTACGGTTATGTGTACGGCATCATCCCGGACAATCTTGTCCCCGGCGCCACGCCTGTTGACACGGCAGGCGACACCACCTTCGACCTGATTCAGACGCCCCGTCCCGGCGATATCGGCAATCAGGGCACCCATTGGTTCATCGTCAAGGAAGTCAACGACGACGGTACCTTTACCGTCATCGAACAGAACCGGAAATGGAACGACGGTACCGCGACCCTCACCTATGTCAACCGGCGGGTTTCCTATGCAACCGAGACCGATCTGCGCTTTTTCCGCTGGTCAGACGGCTGGGAACTGCCCGAGGACGATACCCTCAGCACCGACCGTATGCTTTCGGCAGGCGGTCGTACCTATGCGCTCTTCAACGACGTGCTCACCTGGAGCGACGCCAAGGAAAAATGCGAGGCACTCGGCGGACATCTGGTCACGATTACCACTGCCGGTGAACAGAAAATCGTCAATGCCCTCACCGGCAAAGGCGCGCGTCCCGCCTATTGGATCGGTCTGACCGATCAGGCAAATGAGAACAGCTTCCAATGGGTGACGGGGGAAAGCTTTTCCTACGCCAACTGGAAGGACGGCGCTCCCGCCAACGACACGACCCGCAACTGGGTTCAGATGGCAGCCGACAACAAATGGTGTGTCAGCAGCCAGTTCGATGCCGCCACCGCCATCGGTTTTCTCTGTGAATGGGACAGACCCGGTTATCTCGGCGCGCCCGATCTGCTCAATATCACCCGGCAGCCCGAGGACGGCATTGCCGGCGAAGGCTGCGCGGTTTCCATTGAAATCGGAACCGACAGCGACGATGTGAGCTATCGGTGGCAGACCTCGGACGATCTGGGGGATACCTGGATCAACACCTCCCAGCGCACATCGGTGTATACCGACATCATGACCGAATCCACCGAAGGACGGCTGGTGCGCTGTATTGTCACCGACCAGTTCGGCAGCCGGATTACCTCCCAATCCGCCCGCATGATTCTCAGCCGCGTCCGGTTCATCGAACATCCCGCCTCCGCCGCGGGTCATTACGGCGATACCGTGTCCTTTACCCCTGTGGTCAACGACGACGGTCTGACCTATTTCTGGCAGATTTCCGACGATGAGGGTCAAACCTGGCTGGATACGGAAGTGACCGACGCCACATACAGCGCGGTGCTGGATGAATTCAACAACGGTCGCGCGGTGCGCTGCACCGTGACCAATCGGTACGGCGCGCAGGCAACGTCCCACGCGGCGTTCATGCGGCTGACCAACCTCACCGTGACCCGGCAGCCGGAATCGGTCACTGCCACAAGCGGCGAAACCGTGACCTTTACGGTCGGAAATTCATAGTAGTTTTCCACCACCACAGA
>CAMJHU010000053.1 GCA_946405565.1 uncultured Clostridia bacterium | reverse complement strand
CTCTTATCGCTGGTATAGGTCACCGCAAGTGCTGTCGTATCCAGTTCTACCAGTTCGCCTGCGTCGATGATATGTTCCCCGCGGTAAATCAGGTAATTGAACGCATCCGCAAAAATATCCGGCTTACTCATGAATCGTTTCGTCAGTAAATCCTTTTCCCCCATCGGCATTGTCCTCCCTTCCGTCCTTTATTATATCACAGCGACGGAAGGAAATCAATATGCAGAAGGTGCAATGGTGCAAAAATTGCCCCGTGGGCAGGAAACCCGACGGGGCAATTTACATATACGGACAAAAGCATGTATCGCTTATTTGGCGTATTCGGAAGCGCGGCTTTCGCGGATGACATTGACCTTGATCTGACCGGGATAATCCAGTTCGCTCTCGATCTTCTTACAGATTTCGCGGGCGAGGAAAGGCATATCCGCGTCCCCGATGGCTTCGGGCTTAACGATAACGCGCACCTCACGTCCCGCCTGAATGGCAAAGGTCTCGGATACACCGGCGAAACCGGAGGCAATTTCTTCCAGCCGCTGCAGGCGCTTGATATAGCTCTCGACGTTCTCTCTGCGCGCGCCGGGGCGTGCGGCGGAAACCGCGTCGGCGGCCTGCACCAGACAGTCGGTGATGGAAGTGGCTTCCACCCCGCCGTGATGGGCGGCAATCGCGTGGATAATATGCTCCTGCTCGCGGTATTTGCGCGCCACATCCACGCCGATATCCACATGGCTGCCTTCGATTTCATAATCGAGCGCCTTGCCGATATCATGCAGCAGACCGGCGCGGCGGGCAGCGGTGACGTCGGCGCCCAGTTCGGCAGCCATAGCGCCGGCGATCATGGAAACCTCGAGGGAATGGCGGAGTACGTTCTGACCGTAGCTGGTGCGGTAGCGCAGCCGTCCGAGCAGCTTGACCAGTTCGGGATGGAGTCCCATGACGTTGGCTTCCAGCATGGCCTTTTCGCCTTCTTCTTTGATAAAGGCTTCGACTTCGCGGTTGGCTTTTTCCACCATTTCTTCAATGCGGGTGGGGTGGATGCGTCCGTCGCCGATCAGACGCAGCATGGCAATGCGCGCCACTTCACGGCGGATGGGGTTGAAGCAGGAGAGCGTAATGGCTTCCGGCGTATCGTCGATGATGATGTCCACACCGGTGGCGGTTTCCAGCGCACGGATATTGCGCCCTTCGCGTCCGATGATACGGCCCTTCATCTCGTCGTTAGGCAGCGGGACGACAGAAACGGTGGTTTCCGCCACATAGTCCGAAGCGCAGCGCTGAATGGCAAGCGCGATGATATTTTTGGCGCGTTTTTCGGCTTCGTCTCTGGTTTGCTGCTCGTAGTCCTTGATCTTGACGGCTTTCTCGTGAATCAGCTCATCATCCAGCGCCTGAAGCAGCAAATCCTTGGCTTGTTCGCTGGTCAGACCGGATAGCTTTTCGAGTGTTTCGATCTGACTGCGGCGGATTTCTTCCGCCTCGGCATATTTTTCGTCTGCCTGCTTGACGCGTGCGGCGGCCTGTTCGAGCTTTTTCTCCGCCTGTTCGATTTTCTTGTTGAGATGCTCCTCGCGCTGCTGCAGGCGTTTTTCCTGCTTGTTCATTTCGCCGCGGCGCTCGCGCATTTCCTTTTCGTTTTCGGATTTGAGGGCGTAGACTTCTTCCTTGCCCTTGAGGACGATCTCCTTGCGTTTGGATTCGCCCTTTTTCTTAGCGTCTTCTATAAGACGTCTGGCTTCTTCCTCCGCGGAAGAGATGGCGGCTTCCGCCACGCGCTTGCGTTCCTCATAGCCGAGCTGATGTCCTTCCTGCAAGCCCGACTTGCGTCCGAGCACCAGCATCACTGCGCCAATGATTAATCCGATCAATAAACCCAATAAAAACCACAACAACATTGTTTGACACACAACCTCCTTCGTTCTGGCAGGTCGGCGCAAATCGCAATTCTTGGATCCGTCGATGTGTTTTGCGGCAATGACAAAAAATGCCGTGAAAAAACACAGTTAAAAATATATGAAAATATATGGGAATATATCAAAATATATCTGAAAAACAGAAATTCCGTTGCGCCGCCCAATGAAGCGCTTCTGCCGAAATAACGCATAAACGCTCCATAATACAAGTTTTTGGATGATTTCAGGGTTGGTTTACCTTCGCGGTCACAGATAGATGCAAAACTCCCGCGACAATACACCGTTTATATTTTAGTACTTTTTTTGATTTCTGTCAAGAAATTTACGCTGTGATTTTGTATTTTTGTATAAGTGTTGAAAAAGCCCGCGTTTTTTTTGATAACGCGGGCGATAGGGGTGAGGGACTATTCATAATCATCCAGCAGAGAAGCGGGGGTGTAGTGATAGGCGATGGAAGCGCGGGTAAGCGCGTCATTGCCATCGGCGGTGCGGGTCATCAATTGGCGCCAGTCATTTTCACCGCCGCCGTAATAGACCGTTTCCAGCATGTCGCAGCCGTCGAAGGCGTCCTTGTCGATTTCCCGGACGGAGGCGGACATTTCCACGCGTGTGAGCGAAGCACAGCCGAAGAAGGTTCCCTCGTTGAGCGTGGTCAATCCGTCAGAGAGGCTGATTTGGGTGAGTGCGGGACACTTGGCAAAGGCACGCATGCCGATAGACGTCACGCTGTCCGATATTGTCACACTTTCCAGCAGCGGACAGTCGGAGAAGGCACGCGTACCGATCGAGACGGCACGCAGCGGCAGGGCGACCATACGCAGGTTGACACAGCAGCCAAAGGCGCCGTCCTCGACGGTGGTGACGGTGTCGGGCAGACGACAGTTCTTGCCGTATTTCCCGGCGGGATAGCAGATGACGGAGGTGAGCGCCTTGTTGTAAAGCACACCGCCGCGGCTGGTATAATCCCGGTTGCGGCTGGCGACGTCGATATCGGAAAGACTGCGGCAGCCGTAGAAGGCATACGCGCCGATAGAGGTGACGGTGCGGGGAATCTGTATGCTCCGCAGACGCTCGTCGTAATAGAACGCGTGATCACCGATGGAAGTGACGGTTTCGGGAATGGTGATGGCGGCGAGGTTTTCGCAGTCGCAGAAGGCATACGCGCCGATTTTGGTGAGCGCGCCCTGCATCTGCACGTCGGTCAGGCAGGTACAGTTGGCAAAGGCGCTGTCGTCGATGACGGCGACGGAGCGGGGGATATTGATGCGGGAGAGACTGGCGCATCCGGCGAAAGCGCCTTCGCCGATGGCGGTGACATGACCGGGAATCGTGACAGCGGTGAGCTTGTCGCAGTAGATGAAGGTGTAGGGCGCGATTTCGGTCAGACCTTCGGGCAGCGCGGCGGTGGTGAGACTGCGGCAGCCGTTGAAGGCGTCGGCACCGATGGATGTGACCGAATTGGGGAGGGTCAGCACCTTGAGGCGGGTGCAGCCGCGAAAGGCGGAGGTGCCGACAGACGTGACCGATTCGGGGATGGTGATGTCGATGAGGCGTTCGCAGCCGCGGAAGGCATTGTCGCCGATGGCGGTGACATTGTCGGGAATGACCACCTGCGCGGCACTGCCGTTGTATTGCAACAATTCGCCTCGGCGGATGCGGAAGGTGGGTCGGAGTGCCCCCCGCAGGGTGAGAACGATGACCGCGGCGGTGACGGCAATGAGTGCCGCCGTGATAAGCGGGACGGGCAGTGAAGCAGGCGTGCCGGGGCGATGGTTCTTTCTATGGAAAAAGGAAGATATGTGTAGATTCATAAAGAGGGAATCCTTTCTGAAGGGGGTATTTCATTATTATAGCACAAGTGGTGGGTTTCGTCAATATGCGGCACAAAATTGAACAGGGCAGCTTCACCCTTTTTTTCATTATATATATGAGATTTCCATCTCGTTCACGCCCCATTTTGACAGACGAAAAAATAACAAACTTGTAGTGAAATTGTTATTTTTCTTTTATCCTGTAATAATGATTAAATTCACAAATTCGCGTTTTTGATGAATAAAGTCACAAAATTATAGGATATATTCGACAAATGCCTTCGATAAAGCCCAAAAATTTCGGTCAATGAAATGAAAATGAAGAAAAATGCCATTTAGGGGTTGCCAAATAGTTACAAGTCTGTTATAATTGGTAACAGATTTGAAATGGCTCGTTAGAAAAACGACAAATTAAGAGGGCTGCACAACAGGTGCAGAGAAACGGTTTCCATCACATAAACCGAAAGAAAGGGTTCATTATGAAGTACACACATAACACCAAAAACAGCAGAAAGGTAATCAGAAAGCTCGCGGCGTTTGCGCTGATCGTCATGATGGCGGCAGCGGTGATTCCGTTCGGTGACTTCGCGACCGCGCAGGCGGCTTCCGCCAGCATCGAATCCGCCCAGAGCACCAGCGGCGAATCCTACACGTCTTCGTCGGCGATGGCTGCCAAGCTGGACACGGTGTTCGCGGGCAAGATCGGTCTTTCCAAGACCTCTTCCTTCAAAAGCACCGTGAGTGCGCCGCTCGGTTCTTCCAAGATGACCAGCCGCAATCAGTATTACATCAAGAACAAGACCACCGGCAGCGTTACCAGCGGCTGGCAGTGCTACATCTACGCCAACGCCGTGTATAACACGCTGTTCGGCGAATACATCGGTCGTGCGCAGGGTCTTTCCCATTCCAAGGTCGTCATTTCGGGCGGCAGCAGCAAGGCTTCCTATCAGCAGTTCACCGACGCGGGCGTCAAGTGCGGCGCCTATATGAGAACCACCACAAAGTCCAACGGTGCTTACAACGGCAGCGCGGGTCACTCCCTGATCGTGCTGAGCTATAACGCCAACGGCATCACCTATCTCGAAGGCAACGCGGACGGTCACGGTCTCGTGAGAATCATCACCCGCACATGGGACGGCTTCAATAAAGCGCAGCTTTCCGGTCGTTCCAGATATATCTGCCATGTGGTGCAGGCGACCGACAGCTACTATGCCGAGCATTACCGCGCCAGCTCCGGCGAGGCTTCCACCGAAAAGACCAGCACCAGCAAGAGCGACGGTTCTTACAGCCGCGTGCTGAGCTATAAGAAGACCGTGATGACCGGCGAAGACGTCAAGACTGTTCAGAACTCGCTCAAAACGCTTGGTTACAGCGTGAATGTCAACGGCAAGTATGATGAAGCCACCCGTGACGTGGTGAAGGTCTTCCAGAAGGCAAACGGTCTGACCGTGGACGGCAAGTGCGGCTCCGGCACCTGGAAAGCCATTGAAAAGGCTGTCAAGGCAGCCGCCAGCGAAACCGCTGTCAAGGGCGTGTCCGTCACCAAGAGCGCGACGCTCAGGATTACCCAGCAGCCCACCAATGTCAAGGTTGCTCTCGGCGGCAAGGTTTCCTTCACCGTCAAGGCGGAAGGCACCGGTCTGACCTATCAGTGGCAGCTTTCCGACGATAACGGCAAGACCTGGCGCAACAGCTCAATCAAGAGCGCCAATTACAACACCACCCTCAGCAAGAGCAATGTCAACCGTCAGGTGCGCTGCATTGTCACCGATAAGAATGGCAATAAGGTTACGTCCAACGCGGCGAGCATGAAGAAAAAGTAAATCCTTCCATATTGTTTTTTGAAAAACCTGTGCGGTATCTGCGCGTAAGAGATACCGCACAGGTTTTTTTCAATCAAAACATCATTGACAATGCCAGCCGGATGAAGTATCATATAATGGGAGCAGGCGTACAATTGCGTCAAATATCATTGGAAGAACGGAGGGTTCATCAGTGAGTAAAAAAACCAAACATCCTGAACGTATTTATTACATACAGACGCACCACCGGTGCCGTCTATATTGATAAAGTCAAAAAGCTGCTTGATGAATGCATTGCAAAGGTGGAGCAGTTCGACGGCTATGATCTGATTTATGACCGCAATGCCGGATACGATTATACCTATATTGATGAACTGTATAACATTACCGACCTTGATATTTATATCATAAGCCCGGATGTTCATACTTCGCCCTATGTGCAAGGCGAGCTGAAAGCCATGAAAGACCGGGGCATTCCCATTATTCCCGTGCGGTTTGAGGGATATGAGGGAGACGAAATCCGTCAGGTCTGCAACCCGGAGAGTGTTGACGCGCTTCCGGTCGATCTGGCGGACGGCAAGGACCCCGACGAGGAAACCATTCAATTCATGGCAAGCCGCATGAATCAGTCGCTTGCGCGTTTTGACAGGCGCAAAAGGGATAAGAACAACAAAAAAATCATGAAAACAGCCAAGCAGGAACAAGGCGGCTACCGTATTTTCGGCTGGTTCGTAGAAAACGGCAAGCGCATCGACGATGCCGTCAAGTCAGGAGCAATAGAAGGAACCCGGAAATTTGCCAATACCGCTGTCTATATTCTGCTGTTAGCCCTTCTGCTGGCTGCCATCACCGGCAAGTTGTATTGGGAGAATATCGTGGAAATCATGAAGAATTTGCTGAAGCTGTGATGCTCCGTTTTCGTTGCGGTTTTTTGAAAGGAGAAAATCACCATCCGATGACAGTGTCAATCGTAGGGGATTCCATCAGCACGTTTCAGGGGTGCAATCCCCCCGGGTACGCGGTTTATTATAACAGGGAAATGTGCGCCCGAAACGGACTGACCGGCGTGAAGGATACCTGGTGGGCGCAGGTCAATCAATATCTGGGCGCGGATTTATGCGTCAACAATTCCTTTTCGGGCAGCCGTGTCACGGGAGAAGGCTTTCCGTCCGCCGTATCCGCGGAGCGGCTTTCTCACTTGCGCACGGAAGAACACAGTCCCGACATGATTCTGATTTATATGGGATTCAATGACTATGGCTATGGCGTGAAGGTTTCGGAAGGAAGTTTCATTTCCGTCGGCGGTCAGAACCGGCGGATTTTTTCCGACGCCTATGATATCCTGCTGTCCGAGCTGAAACGCCGGTATCCCGACGCGGACATCGTGTGCGGAACCCTGATGCGCACGTTTATCAGTTACAATGCCGGCTGGACCTTTCCGGAAGCCTGTGTCGGCGGTATTTTTGAGGATTTCAATACCGCGATCCGGAAGGCGTGCGCCCATCAGGGCTGTCTGCTGGCGGATGTCAGCGCAGGGGGAAAACCGTATGAAACGCTCGACGGAGCGCATCCGACGGCGGACGGACACCGTACCATTGCGGAGGCGTGGATCGGATGTCTCAGACAGCTTCCTCTGTAAGCCTCAAAACAAAAGGTGGCGCGTGAAGTAATCTTCACGCGCCATCGTTTTTTTGCGGATGTTTATTTGTTGGCGGTATAGGCGTAGGCAGCCGCCTCCGCTTCTTCCTGAAGCGAAACGTATTCTTCCAGGCACACATGATTGACATACATATAGGTGGCGTGGAAGACTCCCACATAACGGATATGCCATGGTTCGTAGGCAATGCGGGTGATTTCCTCCTTGTCGGCGGGATAGCGGAGGACAAAGCCGAATTTATGGGCGTTTTCGGCGAGCCACTGACCTTCGGGAGTATTCTGATAGCTGTGGTCGGTGGTATTGTCATTGCTCACGTCGATGCTGCACCCGAGCTGATGTTCGGAATTGCCGGGGGTCTGGGTGGTATTGAGGGCGAGCAGCCGCGCCTGCGTGGAGGAATTGCCGGCATTGATATAGCGCTGGACGGCGTTGTCATAGAGCTGGGACTGCCGGGCATAGCTGCGGTAGGCGCTGATGATGTGCATACGGCAGCCGCTCACCTCCGACTGCATGGCACGCAGCAATGCTTGGTATGCCTCGAAGGTTTCGGCGGAAATATAGAGCGTGCCGTAATTTTCGGCGACGTACTCGGCGGGAATCGCCATGAGATCGGCGGGAACGTCGTCGGCTTCCAGTGTGTGCTGATAATTGGCAATGGGGAGCTTTTCATAATACAGCCGGGGCAGGGTGCTGTCGGGGGGGAGTTCGCGGTACTGCACGGTCACGCCTACGCTGGCGGTCAGATTGCGGGCAGCGGCGGTGAGGGTAGTGGTGCCGTTTTTGGCGGCGACGATATGACCGTTTTCCACGGTGAGAACCCCGTCGTCAAGCAGCTCCCATGTGTAGGCGTCCCGGTCGAGACGGCTGCTGGGAGGGCTGCATTCGGGCAGACTGTCAAAGGTTTCGCCCACATAGAGCGTGACGGCAGCCGGACGGAAGGTCAACCGCTGCAATTCCCCGTCGAGGCGTGCGATGGCAGCCTTGCCCTGCGGCAGTGAACGTTTGCACACCACCGCTGTCATGACCACCGACAGCAGCGCGAAGACGGTGCGCTGGATCTGGAGGGGAGTGATAACAAGCGTTTTTTCTTCATTCAATGGAATGTTCATAGCAAGCGATTCATGCTCCTGTCATGATGGGATGTACCGGATAAAGGTAGTATGCGCCGACGGGCGGCGAAATATAAGAAGCAGACCGGTTCCCATGAGGAAGCGGTCTGCGCAGGGAAAGCCGGGGGGCGTTATCCCACAGCGACAACCGCGGTCGTGGCAGTTGTGGTCGTGGTATTGGCAGCCGAAGACGTGGTCTTTTTGGCGGTCGTCTTGGCAGCCTGGGTGGATTTGGTGGATTTGGTGGATTTCGCCGCTTTTTTGGTGGTTTGACCGGTCTGCGCGGCAGTGGTGTCGGCAGGTTCGGCGGAGGTGGTACTCTCCGTGTCGTGCTTGGTGGTGACGTTGGAATTGGCGATGCCCTTGAGGTCG
>CAMJHU010000052.1 GCA_946405565.1 uncultured Clostridia bacterium | reverse complement strand
AACGCGATGCTCACGCCTTTCAGCGCTTCCACCCGCGTGCTGCCGCCCAGATAGGATTTTACAATGTCCGTTAATTTCAGCATAATTTTCAAAGATCCTTTTTGAACGTCGTCGTTTTTCTCGTTTTCTCTGTCGTCTCACAAATTATAGTATGGCAATATAAACGCAGTTTAAACACAGCTACCATCTCACGATCACGACGCCGTTGGGATGGAGCCAGCCGTTGTCGTAGCGGTTGGCGAAGAAAATTTCCTTGCCGTCCATATAAGGCGTGTTGACCGATTCGTCGGAGCAGTTGATGATGACCTTGAGCTGATGATTTTCGCAGTCGAGCTTGAGATATTCGATCACGCGGTCGTTGGGAATCTCATTGGGAAAATGGAAATTGCGGCTGCGGAAGAGCGGCTCGTTTTTGCGCAGCCAGATCAGCCGCTTGACCATGTCGATGCGATCGCCGTACCAGCCGGCTTCGATGCGTTCCCACGGCATACAGCGCCGGCAGTCGGGGTCGCCGCCGCCGTCCATGCCGATTTCGGTGCCGTAATAGATGCACGGACTGCCCGGCATGGTGAACAGCACCGCGAGCTGCTGATAGACTACGTCAATATTCTGATGATACCGTCCGAACACGCGGTCGGTGTCATGAGAATCCAGCAGATTGAAGATCACGTCGTTGGTGTGCTGCATATACATGGTGTAACAGCGGTTGACCATATATTCAAAATCGCGCTTCTTACGGGAACGGTCAATCCAGAAGTCCGTGATGCTGTGGGACAGCGGATAATTCATCACGGAGTCGAACTCGTCTCCCCGCAGCCACGGCATGGCGTTGTGCCAGATTTCGCCGAGAATATAGAAATCCGGGTTGATTTTTTTCAGGGCATAGCGCAGGGTCTTGCAGAACTGATGGGACACCTCGTTTGCCACGTCAAGACGGATGCCGTCAATCCCGAAGTTTTTCGCCCAGTATTCCACCACGCCCACCAGATATTCCACCACTTCGGGGTTGTTGGTGTTGAGCTTGGGCATTTTGGCAAAGAAGCCGAAGGAATAGTATTTTCCGTCGCGGGTGTCCCAGCGGTCAAAGTCGATGGGCCACTGGTTGATCATGAACCAGTTGTAATACTTCGATTCAGGACCGTGCGCCAACACGTCCTGCCACGGCGCGAACCACTCGCCCGAATGATTGAACACCCCGTCCAGCATGATGCGGATGCCCTTTTCATGCGCGGTTTCCACCAGCGTGCGGAAGGTTTCCTCATCGCCGAAATGCGGGTCGATTTTCATATAGTCGGTGGTGTTATACTTATGGGTGGAAGGCGCCTCGAAAATCGGCGTCATATAGATGCCCGTGATGCCAAGGTCGCGCAGATAGTCCAGCCGGTTGATGATGCCCTGCAGATCGCCGCCGTAAAACTGCTCGTTGGTGACAGGCGTATCGTTGTCCGCCCACGGCAGGCAGTTTTCGGGATTGATGTCGGGGTTGCCGTTGCAGAAGCGTTCGGGGAAAATCTGGTACCACACCGTGCTGTTGACCCATTCCGGCACGCGGTTGATATCCGAGGGATTCATCCACGGAAACGTGAAGCATTGCAGCATTTTCCCTTCGAGATGCCACTGTTCCTCGCTCAGCACGCCGTCCTCAAAGTAATACCACGTCTCGCGTTCGCCGCCGTATTCCGCCCGGCTGACCAGTTCAAAAAAGTAGCGGCACCGCTTGTACTGCGGCACGATGGTGGTCGTCCACCAGAGCTGATGCGCCAGCCGCTTCTTGAAGGGCACCGGCAGGCGCACGCCTGCCCAGTTCTGCTGCGCTCCCAGTATGCCCGTGGCAAAGGGGTCGCCGTAGTGAATGTAAACCTCTTCCACATCATATCCCGTCTTGAGATTTACAATCAGCTCGCTGGCATTGTTCATATAACAATAGTTATCGCTGCAAATGTGATACACCGCTTCAAATTTCATACGATTCTCAACCCTTTCCTGCTTGGTGACCCACTGAATGGTTTCCGATGCTCCCTGTGCGGAAGGCTTATCCTTATTATACAGGTTTATGCGGCAAAAATCAACCGTCCCGCGAGAATCATTATCTATCCTTCATAATTGGATGAAGCAATTTAAAAGCCCATCCTTCTCTTTTTCACAGAGAAGGACGGGCGCTGTGAACAAAGCTGCGATTCAGTCGATGACCACTTCCACCGTCGCGGGTTCCTTCGCGGGAACCGGCTCGCCAGCAGGCGCGGACGTATCAGCCGCTTCGGGCTCATATTTTGCTTTCATTTGGTCGATCTGCCGGTGAAGTTCCTCAATCTCGTGCTTCTGAATGGATACCACCGAACCCAGCTCCACCACCTTGGAGGTGAGAGCGGAAATCTGGCACATCTGCTTGAACGCCAGATAATACAGCAGCGCGATAAAGGGTACCGTGACCACCAGCGCATAACCGTAAGCCATGTGGGTCATATCCGCAACCTTGTAGGTCAGCTCCGGCCACACGCCATACACAAACAACAGCGCTGCGGGAAATGTCCACATCAGGAAGGATGATTCCTTGATCTGGCTTTTCAGCATACGCTTGAAGAGAAACACAATCACCATCACGCTCGCCGACACCATAATCACGCGCACCGCGACATTCAGACCGATATCACTGTCCTGCATATATCCCAGGCTGCTCGTGATACGGTCAAAAAACGCGTCCAGAAACCGCTTAAAAAAAGCTATACAATGGCTCAAATCCATCGCCATACTTCATTACCACCTTCGCGCAATCAATCAAGGAACAGTATACCATAAAAATTCCGGCTTGACAATACAATTCTTCATATTTTCATCATATTGCAGTTGGAAAATTCCGCCAGCTCGGTCGGGCTTTGTGTGCTTGTGGAATAGAAAAGACAATTTCCATAAAAAATACAGAAATTTTGCGCAAAAATCAAAAAACCGCTTGCAATGATCAAATTTTTTTGTTATAATAAATGTATAAGGGATAGGTATACTGTTCAGTCAATCCACGATACATACTGGATATGTTGTTTTTTTATGACCTTTTTTCATCAGAAAGGGGTGAATGGAATGAACCATTTTGACAATCCAAATAACAGAAGTAATGCAAACAGCGCAAACAGCACAGTCTATACACCATTAAGCGACAAGTTTGGTTTTTTTGACATTTTACCAACGTCGGAGGGCTTTACGGTATGCAATCCCAGCGCCGAGTTCTGCACCATGATCGGACGGGATCCCTGCGGAATCAATTACCTTGATCTTGTAGCGCCTGAATCCCGCGACGATGTCGCCGCTATGCTCTCCCGAATCCAGAACACGGACAACGACTTTGAAAAACAACCGCGTGTCAGCGGCAGCATCCGCCACAAAATCCTTCTCGCAGACGGCAGCGAAGGCGCTGTGGTGCTGAATGTAGGGCGCACTTATCTGCCTCAGCTGCTTTGCTCCGTCGTCAGAATGTTTGACGAATTCATGGGAGAATGGGTCAGCGTCTATCGCTCCAATGTGGTACTGGAATCCTTCGCGGTCAGTCTGGCGGTACTCGCCCTGACGTCCAACGGTCATTTTATGGTGCAATATGCCAACGACGGCTTTTACGAGATGATCGGCTGGAACCGTTATGAATTCAAGGAATTCTTTAACGAATGTCTGGACGACCGCATTTTCATCGATGATTTTCTCTCCTTTTCCGGTCATCTGCGTTCTTTGTCTCTCGACGCTCCTGAATGTGTGTTTGAAACGCGAACTGTTACGGTGGGCGGCGGTATCCGCTTTAATGAAGTGCGGGCACGCTATCTCACCGAGGAAGACGGCAAGCCCATGATTTCAGTGGTGTTTGTAGACATCACCGAACGCAAAAAACTCCGCCGTGAACTCATCGTTAAAAACGAACGCTTCAGCATTATTCAGGAAAACACCGATCAAATCCTGTTTGACTATGATACCGAGCATGATACCTGCTATTTCAGCGGCAATCTCAGCCGGCTGGAGCAATCCTTCTCCCTTTATGGCATCGATTGCGTCAACAATGAATTTGTCGTGGAGGATTTCTTTGCCTCCCGTTTTGCGCTGGGCATGATGGGCAGTGAGGATTATACGGCTTTCTCCGATACCATCGCCAATGCCATTATCAAAGGAGAAGGCGGCGAATGTGAATGTTTTCTCTGCTTTATCGGTCAGCCTGCCGGCTTCTGGTGCCGTGCCATTTTCTCGGTGGTGAAGGATGACAACGGCGACGTGGTACGCATCGTTGGCCGCATCAAGAACGTGGACAAACAGAAACGCACCGAGGCAATGATGGAAAAGCGTATCAAGACCGATATGCTCACCGGTCTGCTCAATCAGGATACCGCTTTTCAACAGATCAGCGGTTTTCTGAACTGCCAGGCGGATGGTTCCCGGGAAAGTGAAAAGTATCACGCGCTTATGATTATCGATATCGATCATTTCCGCACAATCAATGAGTTTTTCGGTCACACCTTTGGCGACGACGTCATCCGCGAATTTGCCTCTGACATCAAATCTTCCTTCCGTGATACCGATATCATCGGGCGCATCGGCGGAGATGAATTTATCGTGCTGATGAAAAACGTCACCGTCAAATTTGCCGCCAAGAAAGCCGGTCGGCTTTGCCGCAGCCTGATCAAGCACTACGGCATCCAGAACAGGGTCACACTGACCTGCAGCATCGGCATGGCGTTCTTCGGCAAGGACACGGACGATTTTGACTGCCTCTATCAATACGCTGACTGGGCAATGGTCAACGCCAAAAAGAACGGTCGCTGTGCTTATAGTATGTATGACAGCGAAGCGCATGACGATTATCTGCGCATGGAGGAAATGAACAACCGCTCCCGCATGGATCCGCCTGCGGGCAGCACTGAAATCGTGGATCTGGATACTAACCTGCTGGATATCGCCTTTTCTCTCGCCACGGCTTCCGAGGATATCTATGGCACACTGGAGATTCTGCTGCGCACCGTCGGACGCAAATACAACCTCAGCGCCGTTTCCGTTCTTGCCAAACAGTACGACGCGCCCGATCACCTCATGACCGTGGAGCGTTGGCAAAGCAACCGCAACCTCCGTCTCGGTCACCGTTCGCCCATGAACACCGGCAGCATCAGCCTGGATACCATCTTCAAAGGCGCCAGTCTGCGCTGCGTGTCTGATATCTCGGTATGCAACCTTCCGCCCGCGCTCAAAAGCAGGCTCAAAAATGACGGCATTTACGCCTTCGTGCTGGGCAAACTCGAAGGACTTTCGGGCGAACATTTCGGCTATCTCATGTTCACCCAGTTCAACCGCACCCGCAAATGGAGCCGCCGCGAGATCAACACCTTCAAATACCTTTCCAAGATTATCTCCGTGCGGCTGGTAAAGGAATACAACGACCGCAACCTTCGCTTCAAGGAGAACTTGCAAACAGAGTAACAGCGGACAGCAATGTCATAGGGAGTGAAAAAGATGGCGGAGGAAAGCACCCGCAGAACATCCAAGGACAGTGTGTTCGTCAAGCTGTTCGGAGATAAAAAATACGTCCGGCAATTATATCTCGATCTGCATCCCGAAGCGACCGACGTTTCAGAGGACGATATTGAGATCGATACCTTGCAGTCCCTGATGGTAAACGGACTGTATAACGATCTGGGATTCATGATGAAACACCAATACATTCTGCTGGTGGAAGCCCAGAGCGATTGGTGTCCCAATATGTCGCTTCGTCTGTGGCTCTATCTCGCCGAGACCTATAAACGCTATATCGACAAAAGCCATCAGAGTATGCACAGTTCCCATCGGGTCATTCTTCCGAAGCCGGAACTGTATGTCGTTTACAGCGGCAGCCGTTGCGTGCCGGATACGGTATCGCTGCGGGAGGATTTCTTTGATGGCGACGCACCGGTGGACGCAGTCGTAAAGATCCTGCATACCGCTGACCGTACCATTTACGGACAGTACATCCGGTTTTGCCGTATTTTTAATGAAGCACAGAAACGGCACCATAATAATATCTCCTGTGCGCAGGAAACGGTGCAGCGTGCGATTGAAGAAGACTGTTTATCGGAATTTCTCATGTTTCACAAATCGGAGGTGACAACCATGATGGAACAATTGTTTGATGAAGAAGTCGCCCGGGCTGTTTATGAAGAGTCTGAGAAGCGATATCGCGCCGAAGAATTGAAACACGCACGCGATGAAGCCATCGCCAAAGGGTTTGCTAAGGGAACCGCCGAAGGGTTTGCTAAGGGAACCGCCGAAGGGTTCGCTAAGGGAACCGCCGAAGGGTTCGCTAAGGGAACCGCCGAAGGACGTGCCGAAGGACGTGCCGAAGGACGTGCCGAGGGCATTCTCGCAACCGCCGCCAATATGCTTCGTGCCGGGATTTTTACAAAAGAAAACATTGCCTTGGCGACGGGACTTCCTATCGAAAAAATCAACGAACTGGCGGCACAGGGTGTATGAATATTTGTAGAAATCTATAAAACAATCCCGGTTTTTTTGGCAGGGCGACCGCATGAAAAAGATATTCAAAAGAGCAAAAATATGGTATAATTGACCGAGGAGATGGTCGATTATGAAAAAATACTTTGAGGAACTAAGTGATAGCAGACAGAAAGGAAAGATAAAGTACAATCTGGCAGAAGTAGTTGTAATGGCGATCATTGCGGTGACGGCGGGAGCAGAACATTGGAATGAAATCGCACTATATTGCAAAAATAAAGAAAAAATGCTAAAAACAGAATTTCATCTGGCACTGAAAAACGGAATCCCCACAGATGATACATTTCGGAGAATATTTGCAATAATCAAGCCGAAAGAGTTTGAGAAATGTTTTGTCAACTGGGTAAAATGTGTCATCAAAGTCCCTGACAAAGAAATCGTCAGCTTAGATGGAAAAACGCTGAGAGGAAGCCAGGATAAAGAAGACAATCTCGATGTGATTCACATGGTAAGCGCATGGGCCAATAGTGCAGGAGTCGTTTTGGGGCAAGTAAGAGTAAACGAAAAAAGCAATGAAATACCAGCCGTTCCCGAATTGCTGGATTGCATAGATGTAAAGAATTGTGTTATAACAAGCGACGCGATGAGTTGCCAAAAGAAAACCGTGCAAAAAATTACAGAGCATGAATGTGATTATGTGATCTGCTTAAAAGGTAACCAAGAAACATTACATGAAGATGTAAAACTGTATTTTGAAACGGCGGAAAAGGAGCCAAATTTTTACCCTCTTTCCAAACTAAAAACGTCTGGGAAAGACCACGGTCGAATAGAAAAGAGAGAATATTTTTTAACCGATGATATTGATTGGTTATCCGATAAGCAAGAATGGTGTAATCTTAATGCTATTGGCATGGTTCGCAGTACACGTATTATCAAAGGCGTGGAAACCGTGGACGTCAGATATTTTATATCATCTGTTACAGATATTAAACTCTTTGCAAAAGCGGTTCGTCAGCACTGGGGCATTGAAAATAGTCTACATTGGTGTCTTGATATGTGCTTCGATGAGGATCATTGCCGTATGCGGGTTGATAACAGTGCTGAGAATTTTGCTGTTCTTCGCCATATTGCTACAAATCTGTATAAATCTTTTACATCTGTTAAGCTCAGCCTTAAAGCTAAGCGTTTCAGATGCTCTTTTGACGATCGCTTCTTGGCTGATGTTATTTTCAACAAATTCTCCTGATTTTTTCATGCGGTCGCCCTGGTTTTTTTGGTGGATTCCCTTGACAAGCCGCTTCTTTCGGGGTATAATGAAAAAAATCATTCAATCGGTTAATCGGCGCGTTCGGGAAGAATGCGGGTACTGTCACCACAGAGAGCGGAATTCTCGGCTGAAAAATCCCGCGGATTGGACAGTCGGCATGGCCGCCCGACGGGTGTTTCTCTTGCATTGGTTACACAGCGCTTTCGGTGAGGAACCGGACGTGGGTCAAGCGTTAATTGACACAAAAGCGGTATGGGCAGCCTTCGGGTTCCTATGCAATTCGGGTGGTACCACGGCTCTGTCGTCCCTTGTGTAAGCAGGATGACAGAGCCTTTTGATACTTCAGCACATCACAGCTATAAAGAAAGGAATTGATTTACATTATGGAATGGACGGGTCTGAATGATCTGCGGGAGAAATATCTCTCCTTTTTTGAGAGCAAGGGACATCTGCGTCTCCCCAGCTTCTCCCTCATCCCCCACAACGACAACAGCCTGCTGCTCATTAACTCCGGCATGGCACCTATGAAAAAATACTTCACCGGTGAAGTCACGCCTCCCCGCAAACGCGTAACCACCTGCCAGAAGTGCATCCGCACCCCCGACATTGAGCGCGTCGGCATCACTGCCCGCCACGGCACCTTCTTTGAAATGCTGGGCAATTTCTCCTTCGGCGATTATTTCAAGCACGAAGCCACCTCGTGGGCGTGGGAATTTCTCACTAAAACGCTGGAAATGGACATCGACCGCCTCTGGGTCTCCATTTACGAAAATGACGACGAGGCGTTTGACATCTGGACCAAGGAAGTCGGCGTGGCGCCCGAACGCATTGTCCGTCTCGGCAAGGAGGACAATTTCTGGGAACACGGCGAAGGTCCCTGCGGTCCCTGCTCCGAAATCTACTTCGACCGCGGCGAGGAATACGGCTGCGGCAAGCCGGACTGCGCCGTCGGCTGCGACTGCGACCGCTATGTCGAAATCTGGAAC
>CAMJHU010000051.1 GCA_946405565.1 uncultured Clostridia bacterium | reverse complement strand
GCATGATCCCCCGCGATTCCCAACTTCTGGATAAACTCTGGGAAGAACGTGAATATATTGTATCACGCGCCATTGAAGCCTTGTACGAATACATTGACAATGACTACAAGTTCAGCACAACTTCGCTGAACCGTTCCTATCTGGAAGAATATAAGGCTCAGAACGACAGTGTGACGGCGTTTATAAAAACCTGCTGCACCACTGAAAAAGTCAAAGGCGAAAGCTCCAAGAGCAAAGTCTACGCGGTTTATCAGGAATGGTGCAAGGAGAACAAACGCAAGGATCGTGTCAGTAGGGTTGAATTCCGAAAGGTGCTGGAACGCATCGGAAGGGGTACAGTCAAAATCGTGAATGGCACTCATTATTTTGCGGATTTCACGCTGAATGATGAAGCCTACGATGAGTATAAGTATGTATTTCTCAAGCGCAATGCGTGGAGCGCTTAAGAGATCCTGATTCATTCCCGATCTTTTTGCAGGATCCAGCTTCGTAAACCAACTAATTTAGACTGTTCAGAGAGGCATTCTTCTGTTTTCGGACGAGGAATGCCTCGTTTTCTTGGAAAATGCAGTTGTTATTATGTTTGACATCAGCTATAATAAGTGCGTAAGAATTGTCTACAGAAAAAGGAGTACACCATGCGATTATTCATAGCCATCAACCTAACCCAAGAGAAAAAGGAAACCCTCATTGACCTCCAGAATGACTGGTATGATATGGGCGTTCGCGGGAATTACAGTTCCGAGGAGAACCTGCACCTGACGCTTGCATTCATCGGGGAATATCCAGACCCGATGCCCGTGATGGACGCGCTGCAAAATGTGACATTCGCGCCGATTCCGCTGCAATTGGAGGGCGTTGGCGCGTTTGGAGATTTGTGGTGGGCAGGCGTGACGCATTCTTCCGCGCTCGAAGCGGTGGCAAAGCGAATCAGACGCGCTCTGGCGGAAAAACACATTCTGTTTGACAAAAAGAAGTTCAACCCGCACATCACATTACTGCGCAGGGCTTCTGTGGACAAGATACCACCTGTCAGCTTTGTACCTGTGTCAATGACAGTGGATACCATTTCATTGATGCGCTCTGACCGTGGGAAGGACGGTATGATTTACACGGAAGTCGGCAGCATTCAGGCAGAATCGTCGGATTGACAATCCACTGCAAGTGGCTTATAATATGGAAGGAAAGACTTTATTAAAAAGGTGGATCACTTATGGCAAGAAGGATCTCAGTCGGTGGGGAAGATTTTGTGGCACTGCGTCAGTCGGACAGTTATTACGTGGATAAGACCGAATTGCTGTATGAATTGGTGCAGGAAAGCAACAACGCAGTGACGCTTTTTACACGTCCCCGACGTTTCGGAAAGACGCTCACACTGAGTATGATGGAGAGCTTTTTCAGTGCTTTTCATAAGGAAAACCGTGAGGTATTTCACGGACTTCACATCATGGAGCATACGGAATTCTGCCAAGAATACATGAATCAATACCCCGTTCTGTTCCTCTCGCTGAAAGATGTGGAAGGGCTGAATTTTGATAGTGCGTATCAAAGGCTTTGCACTGTTCTTTCTGAATATTGCAAATCGGTAGAATCTTTGCTCGACAGCCCGAAAATCAGCGTGGCGGACAAAAAGATACTGCATGATTTGATTTATCGTGAGGCGAGTGCGGCTGATGTGGGCATATCGCTCAAAGCCATCATGCGAATGATGAACGCGGTCTATGAAAAGCCCGTCATTCTGCTGATTGATGAATATGATGTTCCGCTTGCCAAAGCGCACGAGAACGGCTACTATGTGCAGATGCTGGACTTGATCAGAGGAATGCTGAGTACCTCGCTCAAAACCAATGAATATCTGAAATTTGCGATTGTGACAGGCTGCCTGAGAATTCCCAAAGAAAGCATATTTACGGGTGTCAACAATTTTGCGTGCTATTCGGTGTTAGATGAGGAATTTTCGCCCTATTTCGGATTCACGCAGGACGAAGTGGAGAAGCTGCTGGATGACTTCCAGTTGTCTGACAAAGCGGGCATCATCAAGGAATGGTATGACGGGTATCTCTTTGGCGATACAGAGATCTATTGCCCGTGGGACGTGGTAAACTATGCGGCGGCACTGTTGAAGAATCCCAATGCCAAGCCGAAGAATTATTGGAAGAATACGGGCGGCAACGCGGCAATCAGGCAGTTCTTTGAAATGACGGAATTCGATGTGTCCGATAAATTTGAAACCCTTCTCAATGGTGGAACTATCACGGAAACGGTGGTCGATACCCTGACGTATGATAATGCCTATGATTCGGAACGGAATCTGTGGAGCATTCTTCTGATGACGGGGTACATTACCCAAGCTATCCGTCATAATGATGAGTCGGAAGAAGCGGAATATCCCATTGAATTGAGAATACCCAACAGAGAGATTGCGGGAATTTTTCAGGAAGTAGTTGTGGATCAATTTGTGAAGACCGTCAATCAGCCGCAATTGCAGAATCTGATGAATGCGTTGTGGAATGGTGATGCGGCAAAAGCATCGGAGATTCTGTCTGATTTGCTGTGGCATACCATCAGCTATATGGATTACCACGAGAATTATTACCATGCTTTTCTTGCGGGATTGTTTGTGGGACGCGGCTATGAAGTGCGTTCTAACAAGGAGCGAGGACTCGGCAGACCAGACCTCGAACTGAGAGACAAGTCCAACCGTAGAGCCATTATCATAGAAGCCAAGCGTTCAGAAAGTCAGTCTGCCATGCAGGGCGATTGCAACGAGGCACTTGCTCAGATTGAGCAAAAAAAATACGCCGCCAATTTTGACGGCTACAAACAAGTGATGTGCTACGGTGTATCCTTCTATAAGAAGAGCGCATTGGTGAAGCTGATGTGATAACCGATTCGCCCTATAGAATCCGTCTGACGGGTTTATCTAACCCCGTCTAACGCTGTTGTCTAACACACGTCTAACAGTTATTTCTCCAAAGCATCAAATGCCCGTCATATCGACTAAAAATCAAAAATCATCCTTGTGAACAAGTGATAAAATAATAGGCAATAATCAATGGCAGCAAAGCGGGATAAGCTCTCCAAAACCGCGTGCCGAGGGTTCAAATCCTTCTGCCCCTGCCATCGGTCAAGGAGCCCGCAAACGCCTAAAATTCGGCGTTTGCGGGCTTTTTCTATGCAAAAATCGTCCGAATGGACACGCTCTATAGATGCCGGATTTCCGTGGCAAAATCCTCCAAACGCCCCAATATTCGTGAATATTCCAACTGCTGCCGTCTGGTACATCATCAAAAAAGCATCAGCCAATTTCGGGAGAAGGACGGTTCTGTACCGTGTGCCGAGGATAGGGACTGGCGGAGAAAAGAAATGCATCTTTTTTGTTCAACCTTGTTGTTGCTTAAAACAGATGATTGGCTTGACTGCGGCATGATGCGCACATTGCATGATGCCGCAGTGTGGCGTTTTTGGTGGGTAATCAAAAGAATCATCAAAAATAATTACAGTGTGGAAGCCCTCACGGGGAATTTTTCTTTAAGCAGTTGCAATACTTCGCCTGCCCTGTCATCATTGGTTTCATTGAATATTTCATACGCAAGCTCCAGGTGATCCGCGTCCGGTTTGGCTTTGACCTTGTTGAGCTCCCAGCATTTAATAATCGCGTCTTTGGCTTTTTTCGCTTCTCCGCCAGCCTGATAACAGGTAGCAAGATTATAAAAGTAAGAAGCTTCTGTTGCAACGAGTTCTGTAGCTTTCGAGAGGGCGTCAATTGCTTGCTTCAGATGCTCCTCCCCTCCAGACTCTCCTTTTTTCTTCTTTGTAGTATAAACCCCGAAATGAATACGATTTAACTGATTGTATAAACCCGCTTTCAGTTCGCCCTTGTCAGCTTTGCCCAAAAGGTCGTTAATTTCCCCTTCCACCCATTTCATATTTTTTTCTTCGCAATCCTGCCTATTGCAGTAGCTGACATAAGCTCCAATTTCTTCGTACTGCTGCTGTATGGTGAGGTGTTCCTTGATATAATCCCAATTCGCCCTTAAAATTTCCGCGGCTGTCGTGGAGCCCATTGCCGCCACCTGTGAAACCGCCATATCCAGATAAAGATCCTTGCCAGACTGCTGCTCAATACGCGGCAAAAGTGCTTCTGCCAACTCAATATTGCGGGTGCGCAGGGCAAAATTGAAAGCCGAAATGACGGAACCTAATTCTCTGATAAGCTTGTTAGCGCTCACATCACCGACCGCATCGCCTCCGCCCCTGCCGACATTGGCCAGCGTCTGATCGAGCTTATTCTCTATGCTCTTTAGTTTATTGAGAATATCCGAAACGCTCCCACTGCCTTCCGATTTAACAAAGCCCTGCTCTTTCCAGTAAAGAACCTGCTTCCTTAAGTTTTCCTGCGCTCTCATCAGCGAGTCAATATCCTGCATATTATAAATAACTACGCGATAGTCATAAACATCAAACGGAAGCTTATCTGTATCGCTGGTGATGATGATAACGGGTTTTTCCAATCCTTTGCGATAACCAAGCTCATACATTACGTTGGCATTTTTCCCGGTAATATCCGCTATACATAAATCATCATTTTTTAAATGATTTATCATTTCCTGCGTGATTGTTGGCGCAGCTATTTCGTGAGAAACGACAAATGAATCATCCGGAAAACCGCACTGCAAAAGCACAGGACGCAGAAGCAATTTCAATACACGCTCCATATTCATGCATTCCTCGGAATCCTCCGCGCCAAATGGCGTAATAAAGAAACAGGAAAATTGATTCTTTGACATTGATTATACATCTCCTTTAGATTGCAAGCATATTAATCCCTTTTCTTGGTCATTATAACACTATACTTACCAATGTGTCAATAGCCAAAAATAATGATAACCATTATATATAATTGAATGGTAATCTATTTATTATCCGGAAGAGAAATCCTCCCCTTTAAACAATTTTTTAATTCGTTCAGCCATAGTTACTTTTTCCGTTTTAGTATCGGTTCTTTTTACTTCTAAAGCTTCTTTTTTTTCAAGACCTAAATTGACAATAATTTTGCCATTGTTTTTGTCTTCCTCCTCACTGATCTTCGTATCTTCAACATCTTTTGGAATGAGGCTAATGTCCTCAACAGTGTTTTCTAGATTACGTTTCTTCGCATCTTCAACACGTTCTGCCGAAAATTCATCCGCATTCATTAATTCAGTTTCATCGTTAACATTCACAGGAATTTGTGGGCTCGGATTATTTAATATAACACGATCTTCAACAACATTAATAAAATAAATATTGCAATTTACACCGAGAACACCTGAAAATAATCCGAGTTTTTCTTTTAAAATACTCAAATTATCGTTACCGTACATAAACAGAAAAACTACTTTTTTATTATTATCCCAATCATATTCTGTCGGCAATTTACTGAAAATCACAAATACTTTTTCTAAATCAGGAAGAACATCTCGACGTTTTTTTTCAATTAATATTTTTTTTATCTCTTGAAGTATACGTGCATAGTTTAAAAGAGAACTTTCCAGTTCAGAAGCAGCTTTTTTTTGAGAATACAGGTTAAGAACCTTACATAGATTAAAAAATGAAGAAGATTCTTCTATCCCCATGACATCAGAAAAGAACCATTTTTCAAGTATGCTTACCACCTCTTTTTCAGAGTCGCATTTTATGCATTGATAAATATTTTCATACCCTTTTGCAAAGTCACCTAAAGTATCTCCACCTCTATTAAATAACAATATAACAATTTTAGATAGGCTGTCATCTATTTCCGTAGATACACCGCTTATGATATGTTCTATATCATTATACTCACCAATAAGTTTCGTATAATCGCTAGTTACTTCAATTTGATGTAATTCATATTCTAGCATTATCCATCACCTCTATTCACAAGATAAAAATGAAATCCTTCCTTCTTATCCTCTTTTCTTTCAACACAAGCTTTATGGAATAATGCGTGCTTTTCATCATTTATCCCCGAAATAAAACATCTAAATTTTTCTTCGTTCCCATCTGGAAACATACTTAGTATTTTATCCTCCAGATTTTTGGTTCGTTGCTTGAGATCCTCGTTGTTTTCACCCGGAGCATCAAGAAACCAATCAAATAGATGGTTTTCACGAACAATATTTTTATCAAGAATTTTTAAAAAAGCAAGCGCGGCAAAGACATATATTGTAACCTTGTCCTTATTTTTGCTTAAAAAAGGCTTTATCTCATCAAGCGCGCTTTTCTCAATCGCTCTATCCACCATTGGTAATGCCGAAATAAACGTCTTTGCTTGCTCAGAGCTGATTTTATCAAAGCTCCGAATTAAATACATGACAAATTCAACCTCTATGTCATTAATGTATGAAGAAATATTCTCGTATGACAGTAAAACTTCCCCCCAGATAAAATCATCGTCGCGAGCGATGTAATCTCTTCTCCTTTCCGGTAAACCTGAAATAATATGATTTTCGCAATACTCCAGAAGGGCCAATCTGGAATAACCCATAAATTTAATACATACATCGTATGTAAGCAAACCTTTAAAACACTCGACGGTTTTAAAATCCTCGTTGTTGTCCGCATCGTGCAACATACCGCCTGAAATAAACTCCGGAAACACACGGCTCTTTCCCTCACGAATCAAATAATAATCGTAGGGACACAGAACCTTGTACATGACAAACGCCAGCAAATTTCCTTTGCAATGATCAGTTTTAACGCCAGAAGCTTTTAAAACATCGAAAAAAACGGCATAGTCATTTCTTATCTGTCGCAATGTCCTGTAATCTTTAAGTCTTACCGAAACTCCAACGGCCTGCTCCATCATTATTTTTTCTTCTTTAGTTAATCCTATTTTTTGAGCATCAACCACAATACTGTAAAATTTCTGAATTGCGTCATGGTCGCCCAGAGTGGGAACGACTGACAAAACATAATCGAAGAATTTGGTCTGATTGATCTGCGCCGTGATTTTATCGTTTATGACATAAAGAAAGCGGAAAGTGGTTTCCTCCTCCTTTTGATTGCTGTTTACGCGATTCCTCGCATTAAGACTGATATTGATTTCCCGGAGCTGATCAAATAACGGCAGACATTTTTCAGCCTCTAACCTGTCAATATCCTCAAAAACGACGGCCTGATATTCTTTGGATAGTTTTTCTAAAACATATATCAAGTCAAAACGGTATTCATCCAACACCGACTCAGTGGCGTCAGATACGCTACTTTCTGTCTCAAGCGCTTCTTTGGATATTTTCAGGTTGATTTGCTTGAGCTTGAAATATTTCAGAACGGTATAAACCAAGCGAATCAGCAAATAGATTGTCGAAATCAGAAAACACAGGAATAACAGATGGCTGCCCCGTCCCCCGAAGTGAATCGAAAAAAAATGCATGGCATCAGAAATGGATTTTGAAAAAATCATACAAACACACAGAAACGTGTAAACAGCCCCAAGAATCACTTTGCTTTTAAAATGATATAAATCTTCCGGCACAATATGGAATCTCGTCTTGGGAAGAAATGATTTTTTACAAACAGCCAATATCTGCCTCAAAAGCGTGATTTCAAGCCTGTCATTGTCAGATTTTTTTAAAGTGTCGATTAAAGATATATACAGAAATCTCTTTTTGTTGTTTTTCTCAAACGAACGGATAATACTGGATTTGCCTATGCCATATCCTCCCGAAATCGCAATATTTCTTATGCTTTTGTTCTTGAATGCCGCATTTAAAAATCGCTCATATTCCGCATAGTATGGGTCATTATTTTTACCAAAATCATCATCCGGCGTCAGCGCAAGTATTGTCTTTACGTCAGATTGGGCGGGGTTGCCGGGCTTGTCCGGCTCTTTTTTTACTATTTTGTTTTTCAGATTACGCAATGCTTCTATTACATTTTTCATGATATCACACGCCTTAAGATGATTCTCCGCTTGCAGATAATAAAAACATGATGTAATGATATACAAATGCATTAATTACAAAAATACCATTTTTTACCTCGCTTATGTACTTATCATTATAAATAATTCACAACGATAAGTCAAGCGGAATCAGACAAATATCGACTTTTTTCATATTGGTAATGAAAAGTAAGAGGATCGGGTACAGGTATGGTTGAACAAGATGATTGGAGACTGCTAAATGATGTAGAGCCATTAAAAGGACAATATTTAAATCCAACAGACGGAGAAGAAATTATTATAATGCTCCTCACTTGAAACACTGTATATTTTGTTTGGATTATATCAATGATGACAGGCATCAATACTGGTATATACCAAATGATTTGTCATGCTGTATTTGTGAGAACTGTTATAAGGATTTTAATGATATGTTTATGTGGAAACTGCTTGACGGTTGGGATATTGAATGGGAAAAACAGCAAGATGTATAATATCCGATTTACAGTACTAGCCCAAATAAAAGAATAATCCATCTATCAAAACCTCAAACGGCTCAAATCGCCGATTCAAGCCTTTTTGGAAGTTGAGGGATTACTTTTCCGACCATGCGGAATCAATCGCTCACAGCGGCTTACGTGGGGCAACAGGGGTGGTTAATCGTCTTTCATGACATCGATCATGAGCTTCACGCCAAGTCGGAATCCGGCGATGAACATATCCCGTTCCGAGATCGAGGATATGTCGGTAATGCATTCGGTGAGTTTCTCTAACAGTTTCTTCTGCTCATCGGAGAGCGTTTCCCTTAACAAATCCTCGTGCTGGTCTGCGAGAGCTTTCAGCTTCT
>CAMJHU010000050.1 GCA_946405565.1 uncultured Clostridia bacterium | reverse complement strand
CAGAATACTGTAAATAAAAAATACACCGTCATTCAGGCAGTCTGTGATAAAGATTCTGCCATCAAGACCGATTTGTCTGTTATTTTTCAAGACCAATCATCCTTACACAAGATATTTGTCGTATATCCTTTCGTCGCTGTAAAACCGCGACCTGTCTGTTGTTTATCATAGCACAAAACCGCGCGCCATTCAAGATGAATTTCCGATGACGCCGAAAAATTTACCTATCGTCCATATTTACGCCGTCCGGCTGTTCTTTTGCGGACCGGCGCCCGGGAACGGCGCCGCGATGAAGCGGACGTATCCCGCCCCTCAAAATACCGCTCGAAGTCATCCGCCAGTTCCCGGTCGGAAGATTCACCGCGTACGGCTCCGATATCTTGGGGCAATGTCTCCTGGTCGATATCGCCCAGATCGTCATCCCATCCATCGACTGCCTCTTCCCGGGAAGCGGATTGCTCTGACGCAGTGTCCTCCTGATCCTTTTTTCGTGAAAAATTTATTCCTCCAGAGAAATCTATCGGCGATTCGGTCATCAATCCCTGACCGCCCAGCGCATTCCAGCCATCGGATTCCTCACCGTTTGACGGTCGGCTGCTGATGCTGTGCTGCGATTCAAAATCCATCTGAGGGGCAAGCGAAAAGGTGGCAGCCTCGATATCATCATAATTCTGCCGATTGTCATTGATGCCCCGATAATTATAGGGATCCTCTTCCGGCGCAGTTTCATAAACGCCGATGCGTCCCCGCTGCTCCTCGTTGCGGCGGCTGATTTCGTCGATCAGGTCAAACAACTCGTCCTGCGCCGCTGCCACCTGATGCAGACTAGGTGGAGACTGCAATTCCTCACTTGTGAGCCGGGTATCGGTGCTGACCGACTTGATAAAGTCCCGCATCGCATCGTAGGACGCCTGTATATCTCCCATATCGGCTTCCCGCGCAATATACGCCTCAATCTCCTTGGATAACGTAGGCGAACGAAACGTGTCATCCTCCGGCACATAATCGGAGGGCGGAACTGTGTAGACCTTGGGCTTGAAACTGGGCAGACGTCGGCGAAGGTCGGACAGCCAATCGGTCAGCCATGACGGCAACAGGTTCCGTCGGCGCGATGGAACGGGAACCGGCTCATCGTCAGACCGTGTGCCGTCCGGTTCGCCTTCGTCCGGCAACGGTTCCTCTCCGCCGGAAACGGTGCCGCCGGGATACAGTTCCTCCGGCAGTGCCCCGGATATCTCATCCCCATCGTCTTCCGTTTCCGTTGCCTGTTCCCACTCGTCCTGCGGGTCAGGTAAAGCGGAAAATGCGTCATCGGGCAATCGGAAGGAATCCGCGTCTCGTTGCTCCTGTCCTTCGGCGGAATCCTCATCGGTCGGTGACGGTACGTCCACCAGCCGCACGGTGTCGGAGATGTAATCCGGGTCGCTCCCACCGCTGTCGTCAAAGACAAGCGGAGACGGCGCTGCCGACGTCACGGTCTTTTTAGCGGTACGCCCTCCCAGACGTTCCGTCAGTTTGCGGAATCCATCCACAACCGAAGCGCTCCACAGCGAAAACTTGGTACTGATATCGATGGACGACGTCTTCCGGGCGTTTTTCGGGGACTTTGGGGATTTATTCGGTTTGTCCGCCGAACCATCCGATGTCCCGAACGTATCGCCGAAGACCTGCGCATACAGTTCGTCGGGGATTTTGATCGGGGGTTCTTCCGGCGTCGGTTCAGGCATTTCTTCAGCAATTTCTTCCGGTGTCTCGTCCGGAAGTTCTTCAGCGATTTCTTCCGGCGTCTCGTCCGGCATTTCTTCCGGTATTTCCTCTTCCGATTCCGTCGGAATATCCGGAAAATCCCATGAGAAGGGTTCCGGCTCCGATGGGGGAACTGTCGTTTCCGGAGACGCCTCCGCCAGCGTTTCCGCAAAGGTCACACCGTTGCCCGGCAGTTCAAACGGCGACGATTCCTCCAGCGACGCAAATTCCTCCAGCGGTTGAAATCCATCCGTGGACAAAGCATTCTCCGGCAACAGGGCGTTATCAGGTGACTGCCCGGACGCCTTGTGAACCGAAATCCGTTTTTTTCGCGCCGGCTTGGGTCTGTCTTTTTTTTGGGGGATACCTAACCTGCTTCTGCGACGGGGACGAACCTTTTTATCGTCCTTCACGGATGGCACATTCATCGCTGTCTTTGACATTTGCAAAGGTACATTGGGTTCACGCCGCGGCGCGTCGCTTTCGAGCAGATCGGCGAGTTCACCCAGATCCAGATCGTCGGTCAGACCGTCGTCTTCCCAATCGCCGTTCTGCCATGAATGATCTGACATTTTTGACAAACCTCTCTTCCTTTCCTCTGTTTTCATTCATTTCAGTCCCGATAGTTATATTACATCATACCACGTTCATAAAAATAAGTAAATCCACATTCGGTGAATTTTTTGAGAAAGTGCAGAAAAAACAGAAAAAACAGAACGGAAGCGATAACCGCATGATGAATCATATCTTTGCGTGGCTGATCATTGTATCGGCTGTCTGGGGAATCTGTCAGGGTCACAGCAGTGAGGTGTCGTCCGCCATTCTCACCAGCGGCGGCGAAACGGTGCGGCTGCTGATCACGCTGACCGGCGCAATGACAGTATGGAGCGGTCTGATGGCAGTCGCCGAGGCGTCGGGACTGAGCGCACGCATTGCCTTTCTGCTGCGTCCCGTCACCCGTCGGCTGATGCCGGGTCTGCGGGAAGGCGGTGAAGCCGAACAGTATATCTGCCTCAACATTGCCGCCAACCTGCTGGGTCTGGGCAATGCCGCCACACCCCCGGGACTTCGCGCCATGCACGCCATACGGCAGGAAACCTGTCCGCGCGGAACATCCGCCAGCGCCGAAATGATTACCTTTGTCGTACTCAACACCGCTTCGCTTCAGCTTCTTCCCACCACCCTGCTGGTGCTGCGCACCGAAGCCGGCGCGGCACATCCTACCGAAATTCTGCCCTGCGTGTGGCTTTCATCACTCGCGGCGCTGACGGCAGGACTGACCATGTCTTTCGTCCTGCGCTCCATAGGCGGAAACGCACCCAAAAAACTGTCTCACCAAACCGCCTCCCGCGCGCAAAAGAAAGGAGTGCTACCGCATGGGATTCTTTGACACATTCGGAAATATCGCGGTCATTACTGCGGCGACCGGCATCGTGCTGTACGGCGTCATCAAGGGCGTGCCGGTCTTCGACACCTTTCTGGACGGCGCACGCGAGGGGTTCCGGACAGCGCTCCGCATCGCACCTGCCCTTGCGGCGCTGATGCTGTGCGTTTCGATGGTGCATGCGTCGGGACTTCCCGACGCGGCGGGACAATGGCTGTCGCCGCTGACCGGCGCGCTCCGTCTTCCTTCCGAGACCGTGCCGCTGATGCTCCTGCGACCCATTTCCGGAAGCGGCGCGCTCGCGGTGGTACGGCAGATTTTCACCGAGGTGGGACCGGACAGCTATGCCGGGCGCGTTGCGTCAGTCATGATGGGTTCTACCGAAACCACCTTTTACACCGTCACCGTCTATTACGGGAGCGTGGGCATTCAGAAAACGGGATGCACGATTCCCGCGGCACTGACCGCCGATCTGTCCGGTATGCTCTTTGCCGCGCTCACCGTCACGCTGTTATTACAAGCATAACATTTGGGCATAAAGCAAGCCGGACGGTTTGCCGCATATTCCAAAGCGGCTGTCGTCCGGCTGTTTTTGTACGTGGGAAACACGAAACCGTCATCATACATACTCGTGGTATTACTGATGCTGCCCCCACGATTTCAGCAGGCTGACACGGCGGATTCCCTTGAAGGCGCGCCAGTCGTCATAAATCTCCTCATATCGTTTATAAGCAGCGGCTACCGCATCGTCCCACGAGAGATACACTTCCTGTGACGCAAGTTCCCCTGCCTGCGCCAGAAATTCACGGTCATGCACCGCATTCAAAATGGCCGCCGCAAAGGCGTCCGGATTTTCCTCCGAAATGAAGCCGTTACGTCCGTCGGTTACGATTTCGGACGCACAGCTTCCCTTGACCAGCACGCTGGGCGTACGGCAGGCTGCCGCTTCCATCACCACCAACCCTGCCGTGTCGTAAGTTGAAGGAAAGAGAAACAGATCGGCGCGGGTGAAATATCCTTTGAGCAGTTCACGGTCATGAATCGCGCCGGGGAACATAGTGGATGTGAATAATCCCACCTTTCCGGTGTAATCCATCATTTCCTCCCGTTCGGGACCGTTACCGACAAAAATCATCTTAAACCGCACACCTGTCGCCTTGACCTTGACCAATGCGTCAATGATGAGTCTGATATTCTTATACCACTGCATTCTGCCGCAATACATAAACACCAGTTCATTGGAAGCGATGGCAGTTTCTGCCTGCACACGGCGCATAATTTCCGGGGAAGCGGGGTCAAGCGTGATATCCGCGCCGTTGACCATGACCCGGCTGGGACCGGTATAGCCCAGTTCCCGCAGCGAATCCGCCGCGCCCTTGCTGACCGTCCAGACTTCGTCGGCATAATTGAAATTATTGGTGACAAATTCCGCCGCCACCTTGCAGAGCGCCTTCTTTTTGAGCGTAAATTCAAACTCACTGGCAAACTTGGTGTGATATGTCATCACAACCGGCAACCGATGACCGATATTCACATTCCGCGCCAACAATGCCGCCGTAAACGGACTGTGGACATGAATCAGATCGAGGTTCTCCTTCTGAATCTGACGAATGGAGGGCAGCGAGAAGGGAATACCGGCACGGTAGCGGATACGCGTCTTCTCCGTGGGCAGCGACGTATAGCGAATCACTTTGAACGGATAATCGTCCACCACATCTTTATACCGCGGCGTCACCACCACGCTCTCACCGTATTTTTCGTGGATAATGCGGGCATAGTTAACCACTGTATTGGAAACCCCGTCAATCGTCGGGGGAAAAGATTCATTAAAAAGACCGATTTTTAGCTGCTTCATGTGGACTGTCCCATCGCCTTTCATATTAACTTCAGAAATAGCACCGGCGGCACTTACGTCGGTTGGTGCTATTATACCATAGGGAATATGTAATTGCAACGATTTTTATGAAAAATGTTTGACTGAATCAACAATTTTCGGCACATCATAAAGGTTCCGACGTTTTTTCTTCCCACAGACCGAATTTTTTGCAAAATGTGGGTTGCATTTATCGGCAAATAGGATTAAAATGTAACCAGCAGAAGTTTCTTCGCTTCCTGCAAGTTTGATGTAACAGGAGTTTTGATGTATGAAAGTAATGGTTGAAACCTCCGCACGCCACGTTCATGTAACCGATGCCGATCTCGCGGCACTTTTCGGCGAGGGCTATCAGCTCACCAAAAAAAAAGACCTCTCCCAGCCCGGACAGTATGCCAGCAACGAGAGAGTAGACGTGATCGGTCCTAAAGGCGTCATGCCCAACGTTTCGATTCTCGGTCCCACCCGCAAGGAATCGCAGGTGGAGCTTTCCCTCACCGACGCCAGAAAAATCGGCATTGCCGCGCCCATCAGGGAATCCGGTGATCTCGCCGACACCCCCGGCTGCACCCTGAGAGGTCCTGCCGGTGAAGTCACGCTCGCCAACGGCGTCATCGCCGCCAAGAGACACATTCACTTCACCCCCGAAGACGCGGAGAAGTTCGGCGTACAGGATAAGCAGATCGTTTCGGTCAAAATCGAAACCGCCGAAAGAACCACCACCTTCGGCGACGTCGTGGTCAGAGTCAGCCCGAGCTACGCCGCTGCCATGCACATTGACACCGACGAGTCCAACGCTGCCGGCTGCGCCGGTTATGTCGAGGGCGAGGTCATTGTAGACTAATCGTCTGTTGACTTTTTCCCTTTATTTTTTTATTCGCTTCATTACACATGAAAACGTCGAGGCATTCCCGCTCTGGGAATACCCCGACGTTTTTTGTGTGATCCGAAATCCGGAACCATCAGGTTGATTCCGGATTTATTTGAAATAATGCACGCCCGAGAGGAAAATCTTCTGATCCTTCTCGCCGGGAACATTCTTGTAGAGGTTGGTTCCCATACGCTCCGAGTGTCCCATCTTGCCGAATACTCTGCCGTCGGGCGAGGTGATGCCCTCAATCGCGCAGACCGAGCCGTTGGGATTCCACTCGATATCGGAGGACGGCATACCGTTCGGGTCCACATACTGCGTGGCAACCTGACCGTTGGCAATCAGCTTGCCCAGCATCTCGTCATCTGCCACAAAGCGTCCTTCACCGTGGGATACCGGAACCGTGTGCATCTCGCCCACTTCACATTCGTGCAGCCACGGGGATTTCACGGAAGTCACGCGGGTATAGACCATGCGCGAAACGTGTCTGCCGAGGGTATTGAAGGTCAGGGTGGGATCGTTCTGACCGATGTCGGTGATTCTGCCATACGGCACCAGCCCCAGTTTGATAAGCGCCTGGAAGCCGTTGCAGATACCCAGCATCAGACCGTCGCGTTCCTCCAGCAGCTTGGTCACCTGTTCGGCAATCAGCGGGTTACGGAAGGTGGTGGCAATGAACTTGCCGGAACCGTCCGGCTCGTCGCCGCCCGAGAAACCGCCCGGCAGCATGACGATCTGCGCCTTGGCAATGCGCCGCGCCATCTCGCGGATGGTTTCCTCAATCGCGGCGGGGGTGAGGTTCTTCACCACCAGAATATCACTCTTGGCACCTGCCTTTTCAAACTGCCGCGCGGTGTCCAGTTCGCAGTTGGTACCGGGGAATACCGGAATAAACACGCGGGGTTTCGCGTCGAGCTTGGGCATAATGCTCGGATAACGGGCGCGTGAAGTATTCATCGGCACATTCTTAACCACCGGTCTTTCCTTCGGGGCAACCGGGAAAATGGGTTCCAACGGTGCCATCCAGACGTCCCGCAGCTTGCACAGCGCCACCTTGCTCATGCCGATGCGCACCAGCGGATTGGCGGTGGTCTTTCCGAGCATCGTGTACTTCACGCCGCTCAGCATATGCGCGCCGTCCCGGAGTTCCAGCACCAGCGAACCCGAAAGCGGGGCAAAGAGTTCGGTGTCGGTCACGGATTCGTCAAACGCAAAGCCCAGACCGTTGCCGAAGCAGGACTTGATGACCGACGCGGACGCGCCGCCTTCATGCACCACGCTTGCCGAAAGCACGTCGCCCGAACAGATCATATGGTACACGCACTCGTACATCTGACGGAGCTTCTTCCACTTGGGCATATGCGAGCGCTTCTTGTGATAGGGAACCGGTACCAGTACTACCGTGGAATTGGACTTGGTGAAGGCAGCCGACAGCGTCCGCTTGGCACTGGTCATCCCCAGCGCGAAGCTTACGAGCGTGGGCGGCACATCGAGATCGTTGAAGGAGCCGGACATGGAATCCTTGCCGCCGATGGAAGGGGTACCCAGCTTGAGCTGCGCGGTCAGCGCGCCCAGCAGCGCCGCCGCGGGTTTGCCCCAGCGGGAGGGTCTTTCGCCCAGACGCTCAAAGTACTCCTGGAAGGTCAGACGGGCTTCCAGCGGATTGGCACCCACCGCCAGCAGACGCGAGAGCGATTCCACCACCGCGAAGGCGGAACCGTGATAGGGGCTCCACTCGGTGTGACCCGGCACATAGCCGAACGCCATTGCGGTGGCGCAGTCGGTTTCGCCCCTGTCAACCGGCAGTTTGGCAACCATCGCCTCTTCCGGCGTAAGCTGGTTCTTGCCGGCGAAGGGCATCAGCACGGTTGCCGCGCCGATGGAAGCGTCGAAGCGTTCGGAAAGTCCCTTCTGACAGCAGACGTTGAGTCTGCCCATATTCTTGACCAGCGCTTCGGTCACGGGCAGACCGCGCAGCTCATAGGGAACCGACACGCGGTAATCGTTGTAGGGATAGACCGCCTTGATCTTGGCGGAAGCGTGCTGCCGCACGCCGTTGGTATTGAGGAAATCGCGGGAGAGACTCACAATGGTCTTGCCGCGCCACACCATTGTCAGACGGGGTTCTTCCGAGACAACCGCCACTTCATAGGCTTCCAGATTTTCTTTTTCCGCCTCCGCGATAAATTTCTTGACGTCGGATTTGTCCAGCACCACCGCCATGCGTTCCTGCGATTCGGAAATGGCAAGTTCGGTGCCGTCAAGACCCTCGTACTTCTTGCGCACGTCGTCGAGACGGATATCCAGACCGTCCGCCAGCTCGCCGATTGCCACGCACACGCCGCCTGCGCCGAAGTCGTTGCAGCGCTTGATCATCGCGGCCACTTTGCCGTTGCGGAACAGGCGCTGAATCTTGCGTTCGGTGGGAGGATTGCCCTTCTGCACTTCCGCGCCGCAGGATTCCAGCGAGGTGCTGTCGTGCGCTTTGGAGGAACCGGTCGCACCGCCGCAGCCGTCACGTCCGGTTCTGCCGCCCAGCAGGACGACTACGTCGCCCGGCTCCGGCACGCCGCGCACAACGTTCTTCTTGGGAGAAGCGCCCACCACCGCGCCGATTTCCAGACGCTTGGCGGTGTAGCCGTAATCGTAGATTTCGGTGACCTGACCGGTTGCCAGACCGATCTGGTTGCCGTAGGAGGAATAGCCTGCCGCCGCGCCGGTGGTAATCTTGCGCTGAGGCAGCTTGTTTTCCATCGTCTCGGAAACCGGTACCCGCGGGTCCGCCGCGCCGGTCACGCGCATCGCCTGATAAACGTAAGCGCGTCCCGAAAGCGGGTCGCGGATCGCGCCGCCCAGACAGGTTGCCGCGCCGCCGAAGGGTTCGATTTCGGTGGGATGGTTGTGTGTTTCGTTCTTGAACTGCAC
>CAMJHU010000049.1 GCA_946405565.1 uncultured Clostridia bacterium | reverse complement strand
TTGGAATATCCCTGCTGGGACGCGTAGCCCTGCGGGTTGGAATATCCCTGCTGGGTCGTATAACCCTGTGTGGTGCCGGTCGCCGCCCGACGGGGCTGAGCGGTATAGCCCTGTGTGGTGCCGGTCGCCGCCGGACGGGGCTGGGTCGCATAGCCCTGTGTGGTGCCGGTCGCCGCCGGACGGGGCTGGGTCGCATAGCCCTGTGTGGTGCCGACCGCCGCCGGACGGGGCTGGGTCGTATAGCCCTGTGTGGTGCCGGTCGCCGCGGGTCGGGACGCCGAAGACGCGGCTGCCGTGGTAGCTGCCGTCGCCGCCGCCGCTATCGTCGGGGAAGCCGGCTTGTGATCGGGATAGGTGGGAACCGTCGGCTTTTCGCCGTCGAGAAACTGATTGGCGACGTCATAGGGCGAACCGAGTGAAGCCGCAATCTGGGATTCGGTCTTGCCGTTTTCCAGACCCACGCGGAAATGCTCCTCATAATCGCTGAGAATGTCAGCCTTCTCGGACGCGCTCATGGTGACGAGATACTGATCGAGTGCTTCGATGTACTCTTTTTTGGTCATGTTGTTTGTCCTCCATTGTCTAATAATTTGTTGATATCGCCGGTGAGCTGTTTCCATTCGGATTGCAGCGATTTCATGTAATCGCTGCCGGCGTCCGTGATGACATAGTACTTGCGCGGCGGACCGCCCGAAGCCTCTTCGAGATACGAGGTGACATAGCCGTCGTCCTTGAGCCGCCGCAGCACCGGATAGACCGAGCCGTCCGAAACTTCCATCGTCTTGGAAAGCTCGCACGCCACGTCGTAGCCGTAGCGGTCGCCGTTCCGGAGCAGCGAAAGCACGCACATCTCCAGCACGCCTTTTTTGAATTGTATCGTCAAACGACCTTCCCCTTTCCTGATGAAATGCGTTCCCGCAAATGACAAATGCCATTCAGTAGTATTTCAGGAACAATACCAATATACCACCAATATTTTGTTTTGTCAATTGGTTTGCATGAGAATGTTGTACAAAATTTAATAGGAAGATTTGTAGATTATAATGTATGGGAATAGAAAAAAGATTAACCGCCCTCTCTGACACGACGGTTAATCTTTTTTCCTTGTGCTGATTATGATCATCCATAGTGACAGCAAAATGACGAATCGCTATCTTTTCCGGTCATCCGTTCCCGCGAATGACCGCGGCGAGCCGTGCTGTCTCTGTTTTTATTATACCCCTGTTTCGCGTGCGTATCAATGTTTTTTGTTTTTTAAAAATACACAAAAATTACTTGTACGAACCTTCATTATATGGTATAATAAAGAATACTACTCCATACGCACCGGCAAAAGGGGGTTATCGAACGATATGGAGCATACTGAACCGATAGAAACGTCCATACCGCCGACTGACAAAAAGCGCATTGTCTTCATCGACAACCTCCGGGGATTGGCGCTGGTCTATATGGTTTTCTTTCACTTCCTCTACGACATGACCTATCTCGTGCCGACCGACTGGGGCAGACGCGCGCTCGCCGTCAATGAGGATATTGTCGTGTTTGACACCGCTGCCTTTATCCTGCTGGCAGGCGTGTCCAGCGCGTTCAGCCGGAGCAATCTCCGGCGCGGCGGCAGACTGCTCGCCATCGGCATCCTATTCACATTTGTGACCGCGTTCGCCTTTCCGGGACAAGCCATCTATTTCGGCATCCTGCAATTGCTCGGGTGCTGCATGGTGCTGTACGGCGCGTTTGAGGATTTCTTTCAGAAAAAACTGCCTCCGCCGCTGATACTCGCGCTCTCCGCCCTGCTGTTCGCGGTGACCTATCACATCACACGCGGCTACGTCGGCATCGACGGACTGTTCCAATGGAACCTGCCCTCCGAACTGCTCCAAAACAGCTATCTCTACCCCTACGGCATCATCCGGGGCGGTTATGCCTCGGTGGATTATGAACCGCTGCTGCCATGGTGGTTTCTCTATCTCGGCGGCACCTGCATCGGCGGATATGTCGTACAATACCGCGACCGCCTGCCGAAGTGGTGCTTTGCCAACCCCCTGCCGCCGCTCAGCTTCATCGGACGGCACTCGCTGTGGGTCTATCTGCTGCACCAGCCGGTGATTTTGGCAATCGTTTATCTCATACAATGGATTTTCCATATCTGAAAGGACAGAACACACAATCATGAACTTCGCACAAGCACTCGCCAACGAATTCCACATCCAGCTCACCTACGCCGAGAATATCCTCGCCCTGATCGACGACGGCAACACCATTCCCTTCATCGCCCGTTACCGCAAGGAACAGCACGGCTCGATGGACGATCAGAAGCTCCGCGAGATCTCCGAGCGCTACGAGTATCTCCAGAATCTCGACAAGCGCCGCACCGAGGTCCGCGCTTCCATCGAAAATCTCGGCAAGCTCACCGATGAGCTGGTCACGGCGCTCGACAACGCCGCCACTCTCACCGAAATCGAGGACATCTACCGTCCCTACAAGCCCAAACGCAAGACCCGCGCCTCCGTCGCCCGTGAAAAGGGATTGGAACCCCTCGCGGCTGCCATTTTCGCACAGGACGTCAGGGACTATCCCATCGACATGGCGGCGCCCTTCGTCAACCCCGAAAAGGAAGTCAACACCCCCGAGGAAGCCTTGCGGGGCGCGCTCGACATCATCGCCGAGGATATCTCCGACAACGCCGAACTCCGCAAGCACCTGCGCCATGTGGCGTTTGAAAACGGCAGTCTGGTCGCCAAGGCAGCCGACCCCGAAGCGCAGTCGGTCTACGAAAATTACTACGATTACACCGAACCCATGAAGAAAGCCGCCGGTTATAAGGTCCTTGCCATCAACCGCGGCGAACATGAAAAATTCCTCAAGGTCTCGATTGATTTTGACCGCGCCAAGGGCGTAAGCATTGTCACAGGCGCGGTGCTGAAGCCCGGCAATTCCCCCTGCACCGACGCGGTGCAAAGCGCCGCCGAGGACGCCTATGACCGCCTCATCTTCCCCTCCATCCAGAACGAGCTGCGCGGCGAACTCACCGACGCGGCGGTGGAGAACGCCATCAAGGTCTTTTCCCAGAATCTGCACCAGCTTCTCATGCAGCCGCCCGTCAAGGGCAAGGTCGCGATGGGGCTTGACCCCGGCTACCGCATGGGCTGCAAGGTCGCGGTGGTGGACGCCACGGGACGGCTGCTCAATACCACCGTCATCTATCCGGTGCCGCCCTTCAAGAAAATCGAGGAAGCCAAGAAGATTGTCTCCAAATTCATCAAGGCATACGGCGTGGAAATCATCGCCATCGGCAACGGCACCGCCGGCAAGGAAACCGAAATCTTCACCGCCGACCTTATCCGGGAACAAAAGCTCCCTGTCGCCTATATGGTAGTCAGCGAGGCGGGGGCGTCGGTCTATTCCGCCAGCAAGCTCGCCGCCGAGGAATTCCCCGATTACGACGTGAACGTGCGTTCCGCGATTTCCATCGCCCGCCGTCTGCAGGACCCGCTCGCCGAACTGGTCAAGATCGACCCCAAAGCCATCGGCGTGGGACAGTATCAGCACGATATGCCCCAGAAACGTCTTTCCGAAGCGCTTGACGGCGTAGTGGAGGACTGCGTCAACGCGGTGGGCGTCGATCTCAATACCGCCTCCCCCGCGCTGCTCAGCAAGGTGGTGGGCATCTCTTCCGCGGTGTCTAAAAACATCGTTGCCTACCGCGAGGCAAACGGCGCGTTCCGCAGCCGTAAGGAGCTGCTTAAGGTTGCCAAGCTGGGTCCCAAAGCATTCGAGCAGTGCGCCGGCTTCATGCGGGTGAGCGAAAGCGGCAATCCTCTCGACGCGACGGCGGTTCACCCCGAAAGCTACGAGGCTGCCGCCAATCTCCTGACCCTCTGCGGCTATACGCCCGACGACATCAAAAAAGGCGGTCTGAGCGGTCTGAAACAGAAGGTCGAAACAATCGGCTTTGAAAAAGCCGCGGCACAGTTGGACATCGGCGTGCCTACCCTCACCGATATCGTGAGCGAACTCATGAAGCCGGGTCGCGATCCCCGCGACGAGCTGCCCCAGCCGCTGCTGCGCACCGACGTCATGGACATCAAGGATCTCAAAGTCGGTATGGAACTGCAGGGCACCGTCCGCAATGTCATTGATTTCGGCGCGTTTGTGGACATCGGCGTGCATCAGGACGGACTGGTACACATCTCCCAGATCGCCAACCGCCGGATTAAACATCCCTCCGAGGTGCTGCGTGTGGGCGATGTGGTGAAGGTCTGGGTTCTCTCCATCGACGAAGCCAAGGGACGCATCGGTCTGACCATGAAAGGAGAGCCCAAAAAAGCATGATGATTGTTTCTCCGCGCCGGATGGTACTTGCCGCGTTCGCGTGGCTGATGTGCCTTTCGTGCCTGTTGGCATCCGTCGGCTGTCAGAAGAAAATGCCCGGACGGCTCGACGGACTCTATTCCTCCGATACCGCTTCGGACAGCCCTTCCGACACTCAGCCGGACGAAACGTCTTCGCAGTCCGACACAGAAAAACCCGCCTTTCCTTCGCCGACCTTTCAGGCGGGCAGCTATGACATGGAATCCGCCTCCACCTATGAGCATCTCCTGCTGTCGGGCAGTGAAATCCGGGCGCGCATCGCCATCTCGCAGACCTACAACTACCGCATCAAACTCACCGTCAGCAAGAACGGCAACATGACGGCGGTCTACACCTTTACCCGCATCCGCACAAGCTATGAGGACAGCCAGACCGATACCACCGATACCGCCGACAAAAAGGGGCGCACCGAGGAAAACGCTCCCTACTATGCCCTCATCGGTCAGTCCTTCACGGTCAGGGTGACAAAGGATTACCGGCTGTCAATCAGCGGTGTGGATAAAATTCATCGGAAATACCCTGATACCGCCGACATTGTCACCGACGAAAACCTGCTCGAAGTGGCTTCCGACCTGTTCTATCCCATCGAGGAGGAACTGTCCGTCGGCAGTGCGTGGAAGCGCACACAGAACGGCGTGACCTACACCGTCAGCAAAATCCGCGGGGACAATCTCCTGATCAATATCAAGGGCGACAAACTGCCGGTTCCGGCACCCGTCACCACCCACGATATCACCTACACCTACCGTCAGTGCGCGCCGCTGAGCGGTTCGGTGGTCATGGATCGGCACAACCGCATGATACAGGAGCAGTCCTCCTATCAGTCCAACACCGGCGACGCGGCATACAACGGCGCCGCTTATGCCTTTGAGGAGGTTTCCTCCTCCCTTTGCAGCATCGTCAAGGCAAGCTGAAAGGCTTTTATCACTACTATTTTCATCAAAGAAAGGATCATGACTATGAGCCAAAAAACCCCCCAGAAGGATACCCACGACCTGATTGTCGAAAAACTCCAGCAGTACAGCGGCGAAACCGGTTATCTCCGCATCTACGATGACGACGGTCATGAAGGACGGTTCGTCTACCTCGGTCTGCTCAAAAACGGCGACGAAGCATTTGCCGCGTTCCGGCTGGCAAATGAGGAAGCGGACGCCAACAGCAATGAAATGACCGTCATCATTCCGCAGGTTCGCCTCAACAGCGACGGCGAACTCGACATCATTCCCGTTACGAATCCCGAAAAGCGTGCCGCGCTCGAAGAAATCGTCACCAAGATTATCCGCGGCGAGCAGCCGAATCAATAATTTTTTCCACCCCCCCGAAAGGAGCGTATGCAGTATGAATCCATCCAACCCCCGCGAAAATGATCCCGTCGAAGAGGTACTGGAAAAGCTCGACGGCGCCAATCCCGACAGCTATGTCTATCTCACCGATGAAGACGGCAACGAATTTCCCTTTGAATTTCTCGACGTTATCACCTATCAGGACGAGGATTTCGGCATTTTCTTCCCCGCGCAGGAGGAGGACGACGACGCCGATCAGGAAGAAGTGGTGATTCTCAAGGTCATTCCCCATGACGACGGTTCGGTGGACTTTGTCTCCACCGACGACGAGGACACGCTCAACGCGGTGTTTGACCTTTTTCTGGAAAATCTTCGTCAGCAGTTTGAACTGGAGACGGATGAGGACGACGAAGAAGAGGACGAATTCGCCCCGGGCGTTTCGGAAAAGTAATTTTTTCCCCGAATCGTTTTGAAAAAGTTAAAAAAATCTCCGGCGTTTCCCGCTGTCACATCAGACGCAGAACGTCGGGGATTTTTTTGCCAGTGCATAATATGGACATTGCGGCAAACAATAACATCGCGCCTATCAAACAATGATACGGTGAATGGTCAACCCATTCTTTATATCAGAATAAACAGATGATCTTCCGTCAGAAAAGGAGACAGAAATATATGAAAGCAACAGGCATTGTCAGACGCATCGACGACCTCGGCAGGGTGGTGATTCCCAAAGAGATCCGCCGCACCATGCGTATACGGGAGGGGGAATCCCTCGAAATCTACACCGACACGGGCGGTGAGGTCATTTTCAAGAAATACTCCCCCATCGGCGAGCTCTCGCCCTGCGCGTCGCAGTACGCCGAGATTCTCGCCCGGAACACCGGCTTCCCCGCGCTCATCTGCGACCGCGATCATGTGGTTGCCGTGTCGGGCGTACCCAAACGCGACTACCTCGACCGCCGCATCGCCCCCGAACTCGAAGCCCTCATCGACAACCGCACCCCCTATTCCGCACCCGACGATTCGCAGGAACTGCCGCCGCCTGTGGAAGGCGCCCAGGCACTGGCGGTGTGTGTGTATCCCATCCTTTCGGGCGGTGATCTGAGCGGCGCGGTGGCGCTGCTGACGCGCGACGACGGCAGCCGTCCCGAAAATACGCAGCGCAAGCTGGCGGAAGTCGCCGCCGGGTTTCTGGGCAGTCAGATCGAATCGTAAATCACCATAGCACTCCCCCAGTCGGCTACGCCGACAGCCCCCTCAAAGAGGGAGGTGGCTCGCCCAAGGCGAGACGGAGGGAGTGAATTTCACTAAGTTGTGAATAGTGGATAGTGAATCCAAAAACAAAAAGCGCGCGGCACATCCGCTTCGCGCTTTTTTTATTTTTGGATTTTTTGTCGTATTTTTTCGCACGTTGGTCAGAATGAATGGACTTGTCCTGCTATCTTATTTTGCTTTTTGCGTGTTTGGAAAAAGCACCGAAATTGTTTGGTAAAGATTGTGTAATATTTTGGCAATGATTTCTTGCATTTTTGAGAAATATACGATAAAATATATAGGAAAATGGTCAAGAATGGCGTGCAGCCGAGCCATGGCTGTCATTTGAGAAAAACGGACATTTCAGGGTGATTTCCATGGAAAGGCTGGATAAAATTCTGGCGTCTCAGGGCGTCGGCACGCGCAGCGAGGTCCGCAGACTGATCCGGACAGGCTGTGTCACGGTGGACGGCGTTATCGTTCGCGCCGCGGATGATAAGCTGGACCCCACCGCACACCACATTGCCGTGAACGGTAAGTCGGTTCGCTACAAGAAGTATCTTTACATCATGATGAACAAACCTGACGGAGTGGTTTCCGCCTCCAATGATTCCCATGTGAAGACAGTAATTGACATTTTGCCGGATGATCTCCGCCGCAAGGGGCTTTTTCCTGTGGGGCGTCTCGACAAGGACACCACAGGTCTTCTCGTTATCACCGATGACGGCGCGTTTGCTCATGCCGTCACGTCACCCGGAAAGAAGGTTTTCAAAACCTACCGTGTAACGCTCGACGGTGCGCTGACGGCTGAAAACATCGCCCGACTGTGCGAAGGTATCACCATTGACGGGAATGAGCTGTGTCTGCCTGCACAGGTCGGGATATTGAATGAGGAGCATTTCATTTATGAGATGCGCATCTGTGAGGGGAAGTATCATCAGATCAAGCGCATGGCACAGGCAGTGGGTCGAAACGTCACCGCACTCCGGCGTACCGCTGTGGGAAGCCTCACACTCGATCCTTCTCTTGGCGCGGGTGAGGTCAGGGAACTGACCGATCAGGAGCGTCTGCTTCCGCTGTCGGACGGCTGAAGGTCTTTTGCGTCCCGCTTGATTTCGCCATTTCAAGGCATTTGTTTATCCTTCCAAAGAATCACAAAACCGAACCCCGGTTATTGACAATACAGCCAATCTATTTGGTAAATAGCCAAAATACCCGGTGACAATATTGGTGATTTCTCATCTTGCAACTTTGGAGGGAATATGGTATAATCTGATTTGGTAATATTGGTTGTGTCTGTGCGTTTCACCGGCAAATCATATTATAGTACAAGTTTAATTTGGAGGTATATTTCAAATGGCAAGCTTATCTTTGAGACACGTTTACAAGAAGTATCCCGGCAATGTCGTCGCCGTTAAGGATTTCAACCTAGAAATTGAAGACAAGGAATTCATCATCTTTGTCGGTCCCTCTGGCTGCGGTAAGTCCACCACCCTGCGTATGATCGCCGGTCTGGAAGACATCAGCGAAGGTGAGCTTTACATCGGCGATACTCTTGCCAACGACGTTCCCCCGAAAGACAGAGACATCGCCATGGTGTTCCAGAGCTACGCTCTGTATCCCCATATGTCCGTCCGTGAGAACATGGCATTCGGTCTGAAGCTCAGAAAGTATCCCAAGGCGGAAATTGATCGCCGCGTGGAAGAAGCCGCTCAGATCCTCGACATCAGCCACCTCCTCGACAGAAAGCCGAAGGCTCTCTCCGGCGGTCAGCGTCAGCGTGTCGCCATGGGTCGTGCCATCGTCCGTGAACCGAAGGTCTTCCTCCTCGACGAACCGCTCTCCAACCTCGACGCCAAGCTCCGTGCGCAGATGCGTACCGAGATTTCCAAGCTCCATCTGAGACTCGGCACCACCTTCATCTATG
>CAMJHU010000048.1 GCA_946405565.1 uncultured Clostridia bacterium | reverse complement strand
TAACCCCCTGATGTTTAGCTGAAACGCAGAGCGGGTCGGAACTGCACCACCTTGCCTCATGAATCATATTCATTAGTACTTTACTGAATAATTGTGTATCATCCGCAATATTCGCGAGTCCTCCGAGACTTCCATCGCTGTCAGGAGAGGAAAGATAGATTAATACGCCGCTCATCGACTCAGAATGATCATTTCCAGTAAAATCCGAATAAATTCTCTCTTTCATAGAAGCTGCACTGTATCCGCATTCGTTAGCTGCTTGTCGGATAAACAAATGTGCAAATGTGTGAAGCATCACATATTTTGCAGAGTATTTTTCCGATTTAAGATAGGAATCATCATGTGCCTTTGTCAACTCGTCATATCTGTTGCCGATTCTTTTTATCCATTGTTCGATCGCACTGTCGTTAAATCTGATGAAAATTCCCTCGCCATTTAATTCGACTCCGGGTAACCATTCTTTTTTCTCTTTTGTCAGAGGAGCAATACGCTCCTGACTTCCAAAATGTTCTGCTGTAAGACGTGTAAACCCTGCAAGTACACATGTGACGATCAAGCGATCAATGACGGTTATTTGACTGAACAAGTTTTCAAATTCACGGGGTGATTTAACACTATGAGCGCAATATCTTTCTTCATTCACATCTCCTTGACATAACACCTTATATTCATCATAATAAATGGCTGCGTTTGACAAGGATTGTATGCCGACTCTTTGGTTTTTTACAAGCTCAAATGCACGAATTAGGTCACTGATCTGAATTCCGGGTGCTTTGGGCATAATTTGCTGTGCTAAATACTGGATACGGCATTCTTCTGGCATAAACGCTAATTCTGTGTACTTTTTTTCTATCAATTGCACGGCTTTTTGGCTCCACGGTGGGATAATTAAAGCGGAGTAATTGACAGGATAGTAGATCGTGGTCGATGAACGTAATTTTGTAACGGGAATACAGTCACAGCCCTTGTGAATATCTCCTAAATGAGGGTGTCTTCCGCTGCATTTCATATTGCCAAATGCTTCATTGTTAAAGGCGGTATACATGGACCTTGTTTTTCCACAGTCTAAGCATTTCAACATAAGACTTTCCGCGTCGCTTCTGTTGTTGATATTAAACATTTCGATTCTCGGAGAAGGTTTACCACATGAACAGGGACTGCCATTATGCACCCACCAAGAATATGGGAAATCGTCAATATGACCTTTTTCACAAACCAGCACGAAACGGGAAGCAACAGGGGTTCCTTTGCAAGGTTCATTTTTTTGATTAATTAATCCACATTGATGCCGATTGCTTTTATTTATCATTTCCCGACTATCTATTATTTTTTTACAAACAGGACAATGCAGTTTGGAAGGGAAGAGATATGCCCTGACATTTTGGGATTCGCTTTTATATTTGTTTCCGGATGAAATGGGAGGCTCCAGAAAATACTCTGCACCGGTCAGTAATCTCAAGCTTTCATTGACAAGCTTTCCATCTTCAATATCTACTGAATCCCAATCGTCAGCCCCGCCAATGATTGCGGTGTCGCTTACAAAATCAACAATATTGCCTATGCCGAATGTAGTAAGTAGCTGACTTTTTCTGATTTCTCCAATATGTAATTTTTTGGCAGCACCTGAGTAATTTCGCTTCCTATTAAAAGCTTTTATTGCCATCGCTATACCTCCAGATAGATATTTGAAGATAATTCAACATTGCGCAAAGAATTCAAAATAGGGGCAAATTCAAAATTGCCCGGTTCATCGGCTGATTTGAGTAAACAATTACTTCCGGTTTTTGAAGAGTAATAGCATAAGTCGCTGTATGTTTTTGTCAGGTCTTCCCATATAGATGCCGCTTCTTCTAACAAGTCTGCTGCAATCTCTGTTGATTGTGGCGCGATATTTTGTACGCGGGAAATAATGTATTCTATTATTTCCTGAATATCCGGGTCATTTTTTTTAAAGTACACAGCAGAAAAATTGCTATGTAATTTGTTAATGGTTTGTCTTACCATAGCGATAAAAACACAATGAAGTGCTTTCTGAAGAGATCCAAATGAAAAAGGAGTAACACTGGTGGCTTCTACATATTGATAGAAAGAACGATGATAGAAGCAGAATTGTTCGTAATGCGATCTGTCTCGTGTACGTAGGGGGTTATAAAGTGCAATGACAAGTCCGGGATTCTTTCTTCCGACACGGCTGGTTGCCTGAATATATTCAGCGTTTGTTTTAGGCTGATTATATACAGTCATCAGACCGAGACGGTTGATGTCAATACCGACAGAAAGCATATTGGAAGCGAGAATGTAAGAATAACATCCGTAGTCAGTACAGGGTGTTTCAAGCTTTATAAGCGTCTCTTTGATTTGGGCTGCGTTTTTTCGGCTGGTCAGTTCTTCAAATGATGAAAAAGGAAGTTTTTGACTATCTATTTCTAACTTTTGACTTAGCTCCTCAAATTTGCGTGTGATGAGAGATATCACATGTGTTCTCATTCTGGATTCAAGTATTTCTGCTGACGAACCGAGGTCGCGTATTGCGTTAAAATATCCTACAATTGTATAAAACTGATCTCGCACCTGGTCTTTAATTCCTTCTGAGAGGAACATAGCTTTGCAATATGTCAATACCGCATAGACTCTTACTAACAAATCGGATATGCTGTTTCCTGTTTCGCACAAACCGAGATAGGTTCTTGCAGGTCTGTCGTCTTTCGAAGCGATACACGCGAAAAATGAATCGTCAAAGGTCAATCCACTTGGTGGAAATTGTATGGTCTGTTTATTGTATAGCTCATTGATTTGTTCAGAAGCGTTATGCACCGTCGCGGTAGAGGCAATTACCTTTGGAGAGATTCCTCCGCGGGAACACATATAATCAATGGCAATCTCATATAATCCGGCCAAAGAACCCAATGAACCAGAAATCAGATGCAACTCGTCTTGAATAATCAAAGACGGAGGTAAAGCATCTTTTCCAAACAGGTTTCCGGCTTCTTCCACCCAGACGATACGGGCAAATTTGTCAATTGTACTGAGCAGTAGCGTTGGACGTTCGCGATATATATCTTCATCCACAACATAAATAGGGAGCTTTTCATGAAAAGCACATTCCGGATTATCTGAACATCGGATGACAAGCTTTCCGTCGATGATGTTGTATCCTGTAGTGTCTATTTTTTTGCCGCACCATGGGCAAGTCGTAATTTGAACAGGATTTCCTTCATATATTCGTGCATCTTTGTTTTCTTTCAGTTTTTTTAGGGTTTCATTTGTTTCGGCTATACTGTTCGGAGTCATTCCTGATCCGATCCACAAGCCTATGTTGATTTCACCGCCGGGCAAATGATATTTTTGACGTAGGTACTCACATGCACAGATCAGTGCGGAGGCTCTTTCAAACTGCTGTATAGTAAGAAGCCGAAGCGTGTAACGCATAATAACAGACACACCGTCTTTATCAAGGCGGTTCGTAAGTCTTCTGTGAAAAATCTCAAACGCAGCTACTCCAAAATAAGCCTCCGTCTTACCACCACCGGTGGGAAACCACAACAGATCAACGGTGTTTCGGTATGTGCTATCGGGATTTACAAGATCAGGAATAATTTGCAGAATATATGCAAGCTGAAATGGATACCAGCATACTGTATCAGCTTTTACATGTTTTGTACGTATGCGTTGCTCCAGCATAGCTTCGTTCATCAATTGAAAGCATTTCCACGCTATATCATTTGTGCGCAAGATTTCTTCCGCGTTTGTTAGTCTGCTGATGCATATGTCAATGAGTCTGATGAGTTCTTTTTCCGCTTCGTAATAGATGTCTGTTGTCTGAATGGTAGAGTTTTTGGCATCGCGCCAATCTTGATATTCATCAATAAAGGATAATAATTTTTGACATGCGACCGTCCTGTCGGCGGTTAACCAGAATGACAGCGATAGAATCTCTTTATCGGATATTGTTCCCGGCATCATCTGTAAAATCTGTTGAGACGGTAAAAAATCGCTGGAAATGGAATAAATATTCTCTGTAGTGCTGTCATAGCTAACGGAACAGCCGTGACCGTATGCGTAATTTTTTACGTTGCTGTACAGTAGATCGTTGATTTGGTCAGATAAGTCTGTCCGTTTTGATTTGTTAACAAAAACGGGGAGAAATGGGAGCTTGGAAGTAATCTGTAAATGGCATTGAAACAGGCAGTATTTACTTTGTTCGTGCAGATTGCCGATTGTAGGGGAATTAATTGCATTGGCAACAGTGAGAGTAATTAACCGGCTGCCATCGTCCATAATCATGCGTACCGCCAAAAAAACATCAATCGCCCATTGTTCCTGATGGAAGGAAATTTGTTTGATGCCGACCTTTTTTGGGATTTCGATTGTTTCCTCAACGAGAACAGGAACACGCTGATGCTTGTGATAAATGCGGTTAGGGTTATCATCCTTCTTTGTGAAAATATGCTCATAAACACCGAAACAAAAGCGCATATCAATCGTTTGTACCGATTGGCTCACCATGAAAGAGATTCCCATAGAAGACGGCTTATATTTGTTGGCGGATTTTATACATTCGTCACCGTCTGTCAGAACGTCTTCCAAGATTACATCGTTATTGGAGTCCATTTCTGATGCGAATGAGGAGAGGGCACTTGTCTGCCCGGAATTCTCATTATTGTCCTTAGAATATAATATGCCTGTAACATAATATGAGGTAGGAGCAATATCCTCGATTAATTCCGTTTCGTTTGAAACTCCATACAGGTCTTTTTTCAAACAGTCTATTATTTCGTCAATGGCTGAGTAATATTCATCGAATTGATTCATTATGTTACTTCCAATCCAGTTGCCCAAATCCGCTGATTTTCACAGCAAGCCAAAAACGGTTCTGTCGGTATAAAGGCGGTATGCATTCATAATCCCGATAAGAAACGTAAGTGATAATATCTGTCACATAAAGATCAGAAATCAATTTGGGCAAACCATAAATGTATTGTCTTTTATCATTGCCATAGCAATCGGTAAGTGCAGCTATAAACGATGGCGAAGTGTTTCCGATTATCATATCCCTATGCATGATTCGGTAGGTATTGTTATCAACATCTAAAACGAGTGATAGTTGATCCCCTTTATGTACGTTGCGGGAAATGTACTCCTGTTTGAGGATGGCACCTTCCAGATTGCCTGCCGCAAACATTTCATAAGCCAAATCGTCATCTGCGCCAAACGCGAATGCTTTTGCGTAGGTTTGGTATTCTTTTCTAACCGTTCTTATCCATCGATTAGCTATGCTTTTCTTGAAGTACCATTTTTTTGTCTTTTTATCCAGTAATTCAACAGAACTCTTCGCTCTTGTTTCAGCCACATAGAGAACACGTTCCTCTTCTGTATCGAATTCACTGTGCTTATAATCGCCGTTTATCAGATAAACTTGATCAAATTCTCTGCCTTTTGCCTTGTGGATTGTAGACACAATTAAATTGTTATTTTCGGAAGCAAGTACGGATTGTGGAATGTCTGTTTCCTTCTTTATAAGCTTTCTTGCAAAGAGTTCCTTGTCAAAAAAACCTTGGCGGGTATCATTTACAAAAGCGTCAATGTCATCAAACATCTTCCCGGCATCCTTATAGTTGCAGCGAATGATAGCTCGTTGTATAAAATCATCTCGTGATATGATTGCCTCGTTATAATCCCACAATATATCCGCAATCATTCTATGAATGGAAGCATCATGAGAAGCGTTTCTGATCAGCTTGTGTGGCGTTCCGTTTTTAAGTAAAAGGTGGCTCATATAGGCCGCCTCGCCATTATTGCGACATAGTATAGCTGTCTTTCTATCATTACGAGGTGTGAATTCCTTCGCAAATGCCTCTGCTGAAAAAAACCGTACTAAATCGGAATAATTCTGATCAAAGACATTATATACTTCCGTTAATGAAGAAGCATTGAGCAATGCCTGACGCAACAGATTGGTTTTCTTCTCCAAAAACTCGGATTGGCGATGTCCTCCGATTATTTCGTAACGCTGTATATCTTCAGGAAGTATGTTATCCAATTTCTGATAAAATTGCACGGATCGGATGCTTTCCGCTCCTCTGCTTTCGTAGTCATAAATCGCCTGACATTTGTCTCCGAGTAGGAGATACCCGCATTGCAGAGCTTTCAAAAGGTTGACCGTCATCATTGCCCTGTCATTAACCAAATCCTGTAGTTCATCTATGATGCAATAACTGAACACATCAAAGTTTTCGGGAGAAATAATCCGATTGAAGCATTGAATTCTTTCGTCGTAGTTCATAGAGGAAAGCTGTTCTGGTGTCATTTCCCTTGTCAGGAGATAACTTGATGCAAAAGAATCAAAGGTGCAAATTTCCGCCTGAATAGCTTCCTGAGGAATATCTCCGTTTGTTATTCCGAAACGAATACGATCTTTGATTTCCTGCACAGCCGCTCTTGTATAGCAAAGCATTAAAATAGTACATATATCTTCCGGTTCTGTTTGTGAAATGACATATTTCAGCCGCTCAATGGCGGTATATGTTTTGCCTGTTCCGGGAGCGGCGTTTACGATAATATGACTGGTAAGAGGTGCTTTTATGATCGAATTGTGGGCTTGAGCAGCGGTTATTTCTTCATAAATTTTTTTATTAATGGGCAGGGGGCTGTCCTTGGTAGAAGCGAGTAATTCATCAGCGGTTTCTTTTGATTGTATGGAAGAATCCCTTTCATCTTCGAACGCCGCTTCCTCTTGAGCAGGGGAAGTTCTATCCCATTCTGTAATGCTGTCAAGATCGTCGATCCCGAGCCATGTCAATGTAATTGTGTTAAAATCCTCTAAAACGATTTCTTTGGAAATGTCTCTATGAATGATAGGAGGCTTGCACTTATTGACGTTTTTGCAATCATAGCATTCACAGCGGCAAGTATATTTGTATCCGTTTTCTGTTCTGATCTTTCCAAAAGGGATTTGTCCGTCTTTGCAGTACCCGCATTGCGTTCCCTGAAAGCATTCTTCCTCTTGTTCTTCATTCAGGCGAACCGTAGATAATGAACCACCGTATCTCCGTTTAACCTTATCTAAAGCAGCTTTTCCGGTAATCTGCTCTACATAATCGGGATCTTTGGATAAATCATCTATGCCGCTAATCAATGAGTCGGGAGTACGAATATAAATATTACTGGTGATATCAATATTCGATTTCAAGTGTCATTTCCTCCAGTTATTCTGAGTTGCTTAAATCATAGTACATGGTCATTCCGGTGATCTCACGCGATGTGTCCTTTAATTTGTCCGACATCATTTGATCGTTTACGTTTAAAAGAATAGTTTGATATTTGGTGATGGAGGCATTTACCTTAAGATTTTCACGAAGAAATCCCTTGGTTGGAACAATAAATTTATCATATACATGAGTGCCGCTTTCATTTGTAATGATAAAATGAGCGTCTTGGGTATCTTCTACCAGAGAAAAGGTCAGTTCTACTGATGCGCCTTCTCCGTCTTGCTGCCCTTTGAATAAAGGATAGACGCTATTGTCTGACATTAGAATTCCTATCCCTTCATTCAGCTTGAAGCCATCACCAAGCGTCAACGAAAAAGCGGCTCCTTTGGCGGAAACAAACTGAACGCCGCCTCGTGTATTGATTTTGTTTCCCTCGACGGTTGATTTGGACAATGCCAAATCAACCGGACAGAAAATTTTGTCTTGACCAAATATATTTATAACCGCGTTCATAAAGGATAACAACTTGCTGCTTCCTCCTGCGATAATGACCGCGTCGATGCTTGAAGGCGTCATTTCTGACCGTTTAAGAGCTTCTGCAATGGCAGGAACAACTTTTGTACGAATCAAAGGCGATACAATTCCCTCAAATTCATCTACGCTTATCACAAAATTCTGGGTTCCGTAGTCTCCGTAGCTTTGTAATGTGGCTAAATAATCCTCCTGAGAATTGGAAATTTCTATTTTGGCTTCTTCACACAATGAGATCATTTTATCCCTGTCGCTTAGCGAAATGTCTTCAAATGCTTTCTTTTTGATGAATTCTTTTGCCATCCGATTTACATTGGCGTGCATTCGCTCAGCCAGAAGAATATCAATATCATCTCCACCAAACTTAATGCCATAGATTGATTTTTCAAAGACCTTATTTCTTTCAATTTTTAAGATACTCATATCGAGCGTTCCGCCGCCCCAGTCGATGACCATTACATTCTGATAAACACCAATGCCATCCTTACAAGCGAGATAAGCTGCTGTGGATTCTGAGATCATGGAGGTAACGTTTATTCCTGCGTCCTCAGCAGCTGCAGCCAGTTGACGTCGGGCGGTTGCGCCGAAATCGACTGGATAAGAAAAACTCGCTTCGGAAATATTGATATTGTAGACCTTGAAAATTTGTTTTTTGATAGCTTGTAAGTAAAATGATACTAATTTAACTGGACTAATAAACGCGCCGTTAATCGTAATTGGTTTTTCTTCGTTTAGAAATGATTTGAACGATCTGATTATAGTATGTGTTTCTGAAATTTTTTCTTTCTCTTTTTTCACTTTGCTGCCGATCAGACAACGGGTATTATCAGTAGTAATAGCCATGATAGAAGGAAAAGCAGTATTACTGGTGCCGTTTTCGGATAGTATTCTTTGATTTGTAATCCCGCTATCATCGGTTGTATATTCAAAAACAGCCGTGTTTGTTGTGCCAAAATCGATACCAATAAATCTTTTAGTACCCATAAGTTCAGTACCCCTGTTATTCGAAATTTACGCCTTTGCTCTTTAGCTTCTTAAATAGTCTCATTAAGGTGAACCTCATCGTTTCATAATCGCTTGAATTACACGCTTCGCTTATACCTGAAAAAATCTCATAATCGCCTTTGAGTGAGGAAGA
>CAMJHU010000047.1 GCA_946405565.1 uncultured Clostridia bacterium | reverse complement strand
CCATGGTCAGTTCATTGTGGTCGGTGGCGATAGTGGAGGTGGAGAAGATCGGCGCCAGCTCGTGCTGGGAGGGGGCGACCTCGTTATGCTTGGTCTTGGCGAGCACGCCCAGTTTCCAGAGTTCCTCGTCCAGATCGTTCATAAAGGCGGCGACTCTCGTTTTGATGGAGCCGAAGTAATGATCCTCCAATTCCTGTCCCTTGGGTGCGGGTGCGCCGAAAAGCGTACGTCCGGTAAAAATCAGGTCGGGACGCGCGTCATACATCTTTTTGTCGATGAGGAAATATTCCTGTTCGGGACCGACCGTGGTGGTCACGCGGGTGACGTCCTCCTTGCCGAAGAGATGCAGCACCTTGACTGCCACGCTGCTCAAACGTTCCATCGAACGCAGCAGCGGCGTTTTCTTATCCAGCACCTCGCCGGTATAGGAACAGAACGCTGTAGGAATATAGAGGGTCTTATCTCTGATGAACGCCGGAGAAGTCGGGTCCCATGTGGTGTAGCCTCTGGCCTCGAAGGTAGCGCGGATGCCGCCGGAAGGGAAACTCGACGCGTCGGGTTCGCCCTTGATGAGTTCCTTGCCGGAGAATTCCATAATGACCTGCCCGTCGCTGTCGGGGGTGATGAAGCTGTCATGCTTCTCAGCGGTGACGCCTGTCATGGGCTGGAACCAGTGGGTATAATGGGTGCAGCCCATCTCCACTGCCCAATCCTTCATGGCATTGGCGACGGCATTGGCGACGCTCAGGTCGAGCGGCTCGCCGTTTTGGATTGTTTTTTTGAGCGCTTTATAGGTGACGTGAGGAAGCCGCGCTTTCATTTTCTGGTCGTTGAAGACCATGCAGCCGAAATAATCGGGTACGTTTGTCATCATGAATCTCTCCTTATAGAATGAATTGCCTCGGCAGAAGGCAGTCCGCAGGCGCCTTTTTGATTCAGCGGTCTTCCCGCCTGTCGATGGTCAAAGTATAAACCTTTGTTATTCATTTGTCAAGTGGTTTTTGCAAGTTTTTTATTTTTTCTTGCAAATAAACTTTTATGTATCTTCAAAATCAGGGACAAACCACCTAATGCTGAAATTTATTTCTAAAAGCTTGCATTTTCTTCTTGACAATCCTGCAACGCAGCGTTATAATAGCACTACAACCTGACAATACGCCACGGGAAGTCCCTCTGCTTTCACGCTGCGTTTTCTCATTGTATCTTGTTCCGGAAAGGAAGAACCGTATGAATCATATGAGCAACCAATTATTACAAAAGCCACACAGCCTGTATGATCCGTCGTTTGAGCACGACAACTGCGGCATCGGCGCTGTGGTGAATATCAAGGGCGAAAAATCCCATAAAGTAGTAGACGACGCGCTCACCGTTGAAACGCTGGAGCACCGCGCCGGCAAGGATGCGGACGGCAAAACCGGCGACGGCGTAGGCATTCTCTCCCAGATTCCGCACGCTTTCTTTGTCAAAGCTGCCTCTGCAATCGGTGTCAAACTCCCCGGCGAACGCGATTACGGCGTGGGAATGTTCTTCTTCCCGCAGAAGGAGCTTGCCCGCAACCAGGCGAGGAAAATGTTTGAAATCATCGCCGAAAAGGAAGGACTTAAAATTCTCGGGTGGCGAAGCGTTCCCTGCGACACCTCCGCCATCGGACAGCGTGCGCTGGACTGCAAGCCGGAGATCGAGCAGTGTTTTATCGCACGTCCGGATGGCGTAAAGAGAGGCATTGACTTTGACAGACGTCTGTATGTCGCCCGCCGCGAATTCGAGCAGAGCAATGAGGACACCTATGTGGTGTCGCTCTCCAGCCGCACGATTGTCTACAAGGGAATGTTTTTGGTCGGTGATCTGCGAAGATTCTTCCTTGATTTGCAGGACGAAGATTTTCAATCCGCGATTGCGATGGTACACTCCCGCTTCTCCACCAATACCAATCCAAGCTGGCAGCGGGCGCATCCCAACCGTATGATTGTCCATAACGGCGAAATCAACACCATCAAGGGCAACGCCGACAAGATGCTAGCCCGCGAGGAAACCATGCGTTCCGAATATCTCAAAGGCGATCTTGACAAGGTGATTCCCGTCGTGAACACCGAAGGTTCCGACTCCGCCATGCTCGACAACACGCTTGAATTTCTCGTGATGAGCGGTATGCCGCTGCCACTGGCGGTCATGGTCACCATTCCGGAGCCGTGGGACAGAAACCACACCATGAGCCGCCGCAAGCGCGATTTCTATCAGTATTACGCCACCATGATGGAGCCGTGGGACGGTCCCGCCTCCATTCTTTTCTCCGACGGCGATGTGATGGGCGCGGTACTCGACCGCAACGGACTCAGACCGTCACGTTATTATGTGACCGACGACGGATTCCTCGTGCTTTCGTCGGAGGTCGGCGCATTGCCGATTCCCGCCGAAAAAATCGTGTCGAAAGACAGACTGCGCCCCGGAAAAATGCTGCTGGTGGACACCGTGAACGGTAGGGTCATCGACGATGACGAACTGAAAGAATATTACGCCTCCCGGCAGCCCTACGGCGAATGGCTGGACGGCAATCTGGTACGGCTCAAGGACCTGAAAATCCCCAATGTCAAGGTGCAGGAACACCACCGCGACCAGCGCCGCCGCCTGCAAAAAGCATTTGGATATACCTATGAGGAAATCATGAAGTCGATTCTTCCCATGGCACAGACCGGCAGTGAACCCATCACGGCAATGGGTGTGGATACGCCGCTTGCCGTGCTTTCTAGGCAGCCGCGCCCGCTCTTCGACTACTTCAAGCAGCTCTTCGCGCAGGTCACCAACCCGCCAATCGACGCAATTCGGGAAGAAATTGTCACCTCTACCACCGTTTACATCGGCGAGGACGGCAATCTCTTACAGGAGAAGCCGGAAAACTGCCACGTCATCAAGATACGCAATCCGATCCTCACGTCTACTGACGTGCTGAAAATCAAAAATATGCACGTCAGCGGCTACAAGGTGGCGGTTATTCCGATCCTTTATTATAAAAACACCCGCCTTTCCAAAGCCATCAGCCGCCTGTTTGTCGAAGCTGACAAGGCTTATAACGAAGGCGCGAATATCCTTATTCTCTCCGACCGCGGCGTAGACGAGAATCACCTCGCCATTCCGTCGCTGCTGGCGGTTTCGGCGCTCCACCGTCACCTCGTTGTGACCAAGCGCCGGACTTCCCTCGCAGTCATTCTGGAAAGCGGCGAACCGCGTACCGTGCATCACTTCGCAACCCTTCTGGGTTACGGCGCAAGCGCGATCAATCCTTATCTCGCGCAGGAAACCATTCACGAGCTGATTCACGACGACCTGCTCGACAAGGATTACTACGCCGCTGTGGATGATTACAACAACGCCATTCTCCATGGCATTGTTAAAATTGCCTCCAAGATGGGTATTTCCACCATTCAGTCCTACCACGGTTCACAGATTTTTGAAGCAATCGGACTCGGCAAGGAATTCATCGACGAATATTTCACTGGAACGGTGAGCCGTGTGGGCGGCATTTCCATCAAGGACGTCGAAGAAACCGTTGACCGGCTCCACACCGCCGCCTTCGACCCGCTGGGTCTGGAAACCGACACCGAAATCCGTTCCCGCGGCGCCCACGGCTTCCGCAGCGGCAAGGAGGAACACCTCTACAATCCCCGCACGATTCACGCGCTGCAAATGGCGGCGAGAACCGGTGATTATGCATTATTCAAGGAATACTCCCGCATGATCACCGACGAAATGGGCGCAATGAACCTGCGCGGTCTGATGGATTTCCGGTATGCCGACAACCCGCTCCCGCTGGAGGAAGTGGAGAGCGTGGATTCCATTGTCCGCCGCTTCAAAACGGGCGCGATGTCTTACGGTTCCATCTCGCAGGAAGCGCATGAAACGCTTGCCCTTGCCATGAATCAGCTCCACGGGAAGTCCAATTCCGGCGAGGGCGGCGAGAGCGACGAACGCCTTGCCACCAAAGGCACGGCGGAAAACCGCTGTTCCGCGATCAAACAGGTGGCTTCGGGACGCTTCGGCGTGACGTCAAAATATCTCATCTCTGCCGATGAAATCCAGATCAAAATGGCACAGGGTGCAAAGCCAGGCGAGGGCGGTCACCTTCCCGGACGCAAGGTCTATCCGTGGATTGCCAAAACCCGCCATTCCACCCCGGGCGTGTCGCTCATCTCCCCTCCTCCCCATCACGACATCTATTCCATCGAAGACCTTGCTCAGCTCATCTATGACCTGAAAAACGCCAATAAGTCCGCGAGAATCTCGGTCAAGCTGGTTTCGGAATGCGGCGTGGGAACCGTTGCGGCAGGAGTTGCCAAGGCGGGTGCGGGCGTAATTCTCATCTCCGGCTATGACGGAGGCACCGGCGCGGCTCCCGGCAGCTCCATCCACAACGCCGGACTCCCGTGGGAACTGGGTCTTGCCGAAGCGCACCGCACCCTTCTCATGAACGGTCTGCGCGACAGAGTCATCATTGAAACCGACGGCAAGCTCATGACCGGACGCGACGTGGCGATTGCGGCGATTCTCGGCGCGGAGGAATTCGGCTTTGCGACCGCTCCGCTGGTGACGCTGGGATGCGCCATGATGCGCGTCTGCAACCTCGACACCTGCCCCTTCGGTGTGGCAACCCAGAATCCCGAACTCCGCAAGCGCTTTGCCGGCAAGCCGGAATATGTGGTCAATTTCATGCGCTTTGTTGCGGAAGAACTGCGCGAAACGATGGCGAAGCTGCGTGTTCACACGGTCGATGAACTGGTGGGCAGAACCGACCTGCTCCGGCGCAAGGAGAATCTCTCCGACCGGGAAAAGAGCATGGATCTTTCCGCCCTGCTGGACAAGGCGACCGCCGCGCAGCATATTTCTTACGACAGCAAGAACCTCTTTGACTTTGAACTGGAAAAAACGCTCGACGAAACGGCGATTCATGACGGCTTCAAATCCGCGTTTGCCAAAGCAAAGCCAAAGACGATCGAAATTGATATCAAAAACACCGACCGCGCGCTGGGAACGGCGTTCGGCGCGGAGATCACGCGCAAATTCGGTGACAGCCTGCCGGACGATACCTTCCGCATTGTGTGCCACGGCGCGGGCGGACAGAGCTTTGGCGCGTTTATTCCCAAGGGACTCACCATCGAGCTTTCCGGCGACAGCAACGACTATTTCGGCAAGGGACTTTCCGGCGGCAAGCTGATTGTGTACCCGCCGGAGGGGTCACAATTCAAGCCCGAGGAAAATATTATCATCGGCAACGTCGCGTTCTACGGCGCGACCAGCGGGAAGGCTTTCATCAATGGCGTTGCCGGCGAACGCTTCTGCGTGCGCAATTCCGGCGCGACGGCGGTTGTCGAGGGCGTGGGCGATCACGGCTGCGAGTATATGACGGGCGGCTGTGTGGTCGTGCTGGGCGGCACCGGCAAGAATTTTGCAGCCGGAATGTCGGGCGGCGTGGTCTATGTGCTGGACGAGGACAGGGAGCTTTATATGCGCGTCAACAAGGAACTGGTGGAATTCTCCGAGGTCACTTCCCATTCCGACGCGGAGAAAATCAAGGCGCTGATTGAAGAACACGTTTCCGAGACACATTCTCCAAAGGGACAGCGGATACTCGACAATTTCGGCGAATACCTGCCGAAATTCAAGAAGATCATTCCGCACGACTACAAGACCATCATTCAATCCATCGCCGCATTTGAGGGCAAGGGGCTTTCTGTCGAAGAAGCCAAGATCGAAGCATTTTATCAGTTTACGCGTGAACAGTAAGCGAAAGGAGAGGTAAAATCATGGGAAAACCGACGGGATTTTTGGATTATCAGCGCGAGGACACGCCTGCCTTCTCCGTCAGCGAGCGAATCACGCATTTCAACGAATTTCACGAGCCGCTCTCCGAAGCGGAGCAGAAAAAACAGGCGGCGCGCTGCATGGCGTGCGGCGTGCCGTTCTGTCAGTCGGGCATGATGATCGGGGGCATGATTTCAGGTTGTCCGCTGGGAAATCTGATCCCCGAATGGAACGATCTGATTTACAGAGGGGCATGGAAGCAGGCGTATGACCGGCTGCGACTGACCAACAGCTTTCCGGAATTCACCAGCCGTGTGTGTCCCGCGCTCTGTGAAAAGGCGTGTACCTGCGGAGCCGACGGCGACGCGGTAACTGTACGGGCGAACGAATACGCCATTGTGGAGAAAGCTTACGCGGAGGGCTGGGCAAAGGCGCAGCCTCCCAAGGTGCGCACGGGAAAGAAGGTGGCAGTCATCGGTTCCGGTCCTTCGGGACTGGCGGCAGCCGATCAGCTCAATCACAGGGGACATTCGGTCACGGTGTTTGAAAGAAGCGACCGCGTGGGCGGTCTGCTGATGTACGGCATTCCCAACATGAAGTTGGAAAAGCATATCATCGAGCGGCGAGTTGACATCATGGGGCAGGAAGGCGTTGCATTCCACACCGGCGTGAATGTCGGCGCGGACATCACTGTGGAGGATATTCTGGCGGAATATGACGCGGTGATTCTCGCTTGCGGCGCGTCCCATCCCCGCGATATTCCGGCAGCAGGGCGCGACGCAAACGGCATTTATTTCGCTGTGGATTTTCTGAAGTCCACCACCAAGGCGTTGCTCGACAACGGATTGCAGGAAGGCACTTTTATTTCGGCAAAGGACAAGAACGTCATTGTCATCGGCGGCGGCGATACCGGCAACGACTGCGTGGGAACCTGCGTGCGACATGGCGCGAAGAGCATTCTCCAGCTCGAAATGATGCCGAAGCTCCCCGATACCCGCGCCGCGAATAATCCGTGGCCGCAGTGGCCGCGCGTCTGCAAGACGGATTACGGTCAGGAGGAAGCGGCAACGGTTTTCGGCTGCGACCCGAGAATCTACCAGACCACGGTCAAGGAATTTCTCAAGGATGAAGCCGGCAACCTGCGCGGCGCGGTGCTGCTGAGTTTGCAGCCTGAAAAAGACCCCGCCACCGGACGCATGAACATGAAGCCGGTGGAAGGTTCGGAGCGTGAGGTTCCGGCGGAGCTGGTACTGATTGCCGCGGGATTCCTCGGCAGCGAGAGTTATGTGACGGAGGCATTCGGAGTGGAAACCGACAGGCGCACCAATGTAGCGACCCAATCCGGCACCCATCGTACCAATGTCGAAAAAGTTTTCACCGCCGGCGATATGCATATGGGTCAGTCGCTTGTGGTGCGAGCCATCCGCGACGGACGCGACTGCGCAAGGGAAGTGGATGAAGCACTGATCGGGTACAGCAATCTGTAAAGGAATAACAGTCATATCATTGCCGGATTTTTAAATGCAATCATATTTTCTTACTTCGTAGGCATATTCATAAGGCAGTACGCAATACTAAGATTATTAAAAAAATTAAGTCCCGGCGATTTGTAATATTTACAAATCGCCGGGACTTGCATTTATTCATTTGTAGATTACCTATTGATTAAAAACATCTTCGTCTCATCAACGCAGTGATAAGCCATGTGTCTTCGTTTTTCCGGCTTATCACCGCGCTTGATTTTATCATGCATATTTCTTCCTGCGTAACAACACAATCGTCATTGCTGCCGCAAGTGAGCCGATTGTCATAATCAACCACAAGCCCGTATTGGTATCGTCACCTGTCTGGGGAGAATCGCTCCTGTCTACCGAGGTCGGAGCAGTTGTCGCCGAAGTCGGGGCGGTTGTCGCCGAGGTCGGGGTCGTTGTCGCCGAGGTCGGGGTCATTATCGCCGAGGTCGGGGCAGTATCCACAATCGTAAAACTGCCCGTGGTCGAACCATCATTAAACAACACCGTAATGGTATGATCGCCCACAGAAAGGGTTTTCACATAAGCCGGGTGCAGCGTAATGATAACGCTGCCCTGTTTCGCTGTGTAATCATCGGAAGCAACCGTCTGACCATCAATTTTTATGCCGAGGAATCGGCTGAATGTGGTATCATCATTGACCTCTCGCTTCACAATGAATGTGGCATTTTCGCCCTTTACAAACGTACTGCCGTCACCCGACACAAACGGATAGCTGACAGCTTTCCGGGCGGGAATACGCTCTGACTGTCTGTGTTCCGTGTTATGTCGGCAAATACGTTCTTTGAGACCGTCCTCATCGGCTGTCGCTTCTTTCAGCACTACCCATTCGCCCCAGTCGTGCCCGGTGGCGGGAATCACGGTGTCCGCCAGCGTGATTTCCTTGGTTCCTGCCGGGTCGCGGACGAGCTTGCCGCAGCGTTCGCAGACATAATACGCGGTGTGACCGTCGGCTTCACAGCCTGCCGGTACTGCCGACACTAGGACAAAGGAATGACCGGTTGCCGGAATCGTCTGGGTAAAGGTATGGCTCGCGTCGTGACGGCAGATGAAGGTCTTCACACCGTCCTCGGTACAGGTCGGCTCGACAGTGATAACGCCGCCGTCCCAGTCGTGACTGAGTTTTTTGAGTAACGTATCTTCACGGTTGATTTCGGTCTTGCCCTCCGCGTCGGCAAAATATCTGCCGCAGCCGTCGCAGATCCAGTAGGCAATGTGACCGTCGGTCTCGCAGGTCGCGGGAAGTTCCGCAACCGCCGTGAGTTGATGGACGTGACCCAGTACCGGAACCGTGCTGGTTTCGGTGTGGGACGGGTCATTCTGGCAGATGCGGACTTCCAGACCCTCTTCGGATTCGGTGGCGGGCTTTGTGACCATCCACATACCCCAGTCGTGACCGAGCGCCGCAACCGTGACGTCGCCGGTGATTGCCACTGCCGCCGTGCCGTCCGCGTACCGCTTGCCGCAGGTTTCGCATTCGTAATAAGCGATATGCCCGTCGGCTTCACAGGTCGCTTCCACCGCCGCGACATAGCGCAGCTTGTGATCAAGTGCAGGAATGCTTTCGGTGTAAGTGTGGCTTGCGTCGTGACGGCAGGTGAAGGTCTTCACGCCGTCGGTTT